>NZ_JBYITD010000033.1:0-123818 GCF_057708945.1 Nonomuraea sp. bgisy101 | reverse complement strand
GGTCGCGTAGACGGGGGCCATCCCCGCGTGCGCGAGGAGCACGCGTGCTGGATGTGGAACCATGCCCAGTTCCTGGGACCATCCCCGCGTGCGCAGGGAGCACACACCCCTGGTTTGGAGGTAGATGCAGTTAGAGGGACCATCCCCGCGTGCGCGGGGAGCACAGGATCGGATCGGCCACAGTGCCCGACTGGTCGGGACCATCCCCGCGTGCGCGGGGAGCACGAGGCTGAGCCGTTCGTCGAGTCCTACCGGAAGGGACCATCTCCGCGTGCGCGGGGAGCACATCCTGAGCCCCACGCGCAGCACTGAGCAGGATGGACCATCCCCGCGTGCGCGGGGAGCACAGAGGCATTGAATCGTGAGAACGTACACGAACGGGACCATCCCCGCGTGCGCGGGGAGCGCAGGCCCAGTTTGGCGACGCCGTCCGCGTGGAAGGGACCATCCCCGCGTGCGCGGGGAGCACCAGCCCCTACGACTCCGGGCGTGGAGTCCACGGGGACCATCCCCGCGTGCGCGGGGAGCACGACGACCTCGACCAGGTCTGCGAGATCTACGTGGGACCATCCCCGCGTGCGCGGGGAGCACTCCTGCTTGTGCTTGCGGAGGGTGCCGTCCTTGGGACCATCCCCGCGTGCGCGGGGAGCACGGCGCCGTGGCGCGATCCCAGATGGTCACGTCGGGACCATCCCCGCGTGGGCGGGGAGCACGGCACGAAGATGACCAACGACCGTCCGGCCGTGGGACCATCCCCGCGTGCGCGGGGAGCACACTCGCTCTGGGTCGCTGGGTTTCTGCGTGGCGGGACCATCCCCGCGTGCGCGGGGAGCACTGAGTTGAGGGAGCGGAGGGCGGCGTGAGCCTGGGACCATCCCCGCGTGCGCGGGGAGCACGACGGCACCGAGGTGCTCGCCCCCTCGGTGACGGGACCATCCCCGCGTGCGCGGGGAGCACACCTTCAGCTCTACTTGCTTCAACTTCGCCTCGGGACCATCCCCGCGTGCGCGGGGAGCACGGCCTCAGGGTCGCGCTTGTGGAGTGGCACGTAGGACCATCCCCGCGTGCGCGGGGAGCACGTCGAGGACATGGACAGCGCGGTGGAGTGCCTGGGACCATCCCCGCGTGCGCGGGGAGCACCCATCGTTTACATGGGCGGGCGAAGGCACAGGGGGACCATCCCCGCGTGCGCGGGGAGCACATCGTTCCGCGCGTCATGGCCGCTCAGGGAGCGGGACCATCCCCGCGTGCGCGGGGAGCACACGCAACGACATCACCGTGACCCGTCGCGGCGGGGACCATCCCCGCGTGCGCGGGGAGCACACACGCAAACCGCCGGTGCTGCTGCGGTCAACGGGACCATCCCCGCGTGCGCGGGGAGCACAGGAAGGCTTCGGAGTAGTCGAGCCGTGCCGGGGGACCATCCCCGCGTGCGCGGGGAGCACGCCACCGGAACCGACCCGGTCACCACCACCTCGGGACCATCCCCGCGTGCGCGGGGAGCACGGGGATGTGGTGCGGCCTGCGTCGGCGAACGGGGGACCATCCCCGCGTGCGCGGGGAGCACTCACGAAAGTGGACAAGTCCAGGGCGTAAAACGGGACCATCCCCGCGTGCGCGGGGAGCACGTTCTCCGTTCCTGCGGTGATTACGTGGGGTAGGGACCATCCCCGCGTGCGCGGGGAGCACACCGCGGCGCGGAACATGGCGAAAGTGGCCACGGGACCATCCCCGCGTGCGCGGGGAGCACCCTTTTGCCGTAGTTTCCAGGCGACGGCGAAGGGGACCATCCCCGCGTGCGCGGGGAGCACCCCAGGTTGGTCGGGTCGTATTGGCGCTCGAGGGGACCATCCCCGCGTGCGCGGGGAGCACTCTGCCTCACCTGCACGAATGGTAGGCGGAGAGGCGAGTTTCGAGCACTTCTAGAGACTCGGTGTCGTCGCTGGGACCATCCCCGCGTGCGCGGAGATCACGGACTCGCAATGGTGGCATCGAGCACAGCTCCGAGCGCCGTATCGGGGATTGCCTGTTCCCACAGTGGCGGCCAGCCGTTCCGCTGCGTCTGATTCCAGTCCTCCGAGTGTAGGAGCGCTCCATCTTCGGCTGTTGGCACCGACCGTGACAGCGCCGGCATCAAAGGGGTCATCTTCACTTCTGTCGCGATCTCGCTCACGTTCTCGGAGCGGCTCTGCTACGGTCGCTGCAACAACAAGCGAACGGAGAAGCTCAACCATGAAGGATGATTCACCTCGGTTAGATCTGACCATGTTCGTACTGCTGCTCTTCGCGAGCATCGTCGGGGGAACCGCCGCAACTCTGACCTACCTCTCTACCTCGCAGCTCCCGCAGGCGCTGTTGGCGGGAGGTGCGGCACTGGGAGCCGCGTTTCTCTGGGGACGCGCGGTCATCAAGCCGCCCAAGACGAGATGACGGTCAAGCCGGGTCCGAGTCCGAGGCTTCTACCCGCCCGGTCCCACTGGTCGGTATCGTCATCGGCGGGCTGGGGTCCATCTCATGCTCCCCGCACGGCGGGGTTGTACCTGGAGAAGCCCAACCATGAAAGTGCTCCCCGCGTACGCGGGGATATGGACCTCACGACGTCGCGGGAGTGTATTTCTCACCCCACGGGTACTTTTCTGCTCCTTCGGCGTACTTCTTTGTACATTCTTCACAGCATAAGCAACGGCGTGCCTTTTAATGATCAGCATGCTCGCTGAGGAGCAATTTCTCCAGCGCCTGGGTGACGGGTTATCGGTGGCAGCTCGTACGGTCTGGGCCAAGCATGACCGGGCCAGTGACGGCTGGTTGCCGGTATGGCGCCACATGGCCGACAGCGGCTCGGTGGCCGCCTTGCTGTGGGACCGGTGGCTTCCAAATCAGGTGCGCCGGATCATCGCTGAGAATCTTCCGGGCGGCCTTGTAGAGGCACGCCGGTTGGCCATCTGGCTGGCGACAGTGCATGACATCGGCAAGGCGACGCCGGCGTTCGCCTGCCAGGTGGACGGACTGGCAGAGAGGATGCGGGCGGCAGGGCTGGACATGCCGGATGTGAAGCGGCTCTCTGATCGCAAACTCGCGCCGCACGGGCTCGCAGGTCAGGTGCTGCTGCAGGAGTGGTTGGCAGAGCGGTACGGCTGGGCTCGTTCGGCGACCATCCAGGTGGCGATCATCGCAGGTGGTCACCACGGGGTGCCGCCCACGTTCGACGACATCCGGAACCTGAATGTGCGGCCCCAACTGCTGCGCACACCGGATTGCGCGCAGGTGTGGAAGGCCGTGCAGTACGAGTTGCTGGACCGCTGCGCCGAGGCGTGCGGGATGCCGGACCTGCTGTCGGGTTGGCAGAAGGTCAAGCTCACACAACCGGCGCAGGTGCTGTTGACAGGGCTGGTCATCGTGGCGGACTGGATCGCCAGCAACGCCGATCTGTTCCCGTACTTTCCCCAGGCCGAGCGGCAGAGCGGGTCGGAGCGGGTGGCGGCGGCTTGGCGTGGCCTGGATCTGCCCGAGCCGTGGCGTCCACATGAGCCGGTGGAGGAGCCGGACGCGTTGTTCGCCTCTCGTTTCGATCTGCCGGTAGGGGCGCATGCGCGCCCGGTGCAGGTGCGGGCAGTGGAGTTGGCACGCTCCATGGCGTTCCCCGGACTGATGATCATTGAGGCGCCGATGGGTGAGGGCAAGACCGAGGCGGCGCTGGCGGTGGCGGAGATCTTTGCGGCGAGGTCGGGGGCGGGCGGCTGCTTCGTCGCACTGCCCACCATGGCGACGGGCAATGCGATGTTTCCTCGCATGGTGGCCTGGCTGCGGCGGGTGACGGTCGGTGAGGGCCGACGTTCGGTGCTCCTGGCGCATTCCAAGGCGGCCTTGAACGAGGAGTTCGCCGAGCTGGTGCGTGCTGGACGGCGTGCCGTACATGAGGTGGATGTGGACGGTGGCGGCGACGAGTGGAGCCGTCGTGGGGATCGCATGGTGTCCTCGGCGGAGCTGATCGCGCATCAGTGGCTCCGAGGGCGGAAGAAGGGCATGCTGTCCTCCTTCGTGGTCGGCACGGTGGATCAGCTGTTGTTCATGGGGCTCAAAAGTCGGCATCTGGCTCTGCGGCACCTGGCTCTGGCCGGGAAAGTGGTCGTCATCGATGAGGCGCACGCCTATGACAGCTACATGAATTCCTACCTGGACCGGGTGCTTTCCTGGTTGGGTGCCTACAGCGTGCCGGTGGTGGTGTTGTCGGCAACGCTTCCGGCGGACCGTCGCCGTGCGCTGACCGCCGCCTACGCCGGTCCTACGAGTGGCTCGGAAACTGAGCCGGCTCAGGCCTATCCCGTAGTGACGACCGTAGAGCCGGGTGGGTCGGCTCGGAGCGTGCAGGTCTCCGGATCTGCACGCACGTCGGAGGTACGGCTGGAGCGGCTGGAAGACGACCTGAGTCAGTTGCGTGATCGACTGGCCGCAGAGTTGGCCGAGGGCGGCTGCGCTCTGGTGGTGCGCAATACGGTGGACCGGGTGCTGGAGGCGGCCGCGGCGTTGCGCGAGCTGTTCGGCGCGGACGGTGTGACGGTGGCGCACGCTCGCTTCGTGGACGCGGACCGCGCAGAGAAGGACGCCGAACTGCTGGCGCGCTTTGGGCCTCCGGACAAGAGCGCGGGTCGTCCGACAAGGCCGCATGTGGTCGTGGCCAGCCAAGTCGCGGAGCAGTCGCTGGACATCGACTTCGATCTCTTGGTAACCGACTTGTGCCCAGTTGACCTGTTGCTGCAGCGGTTGGGACGGCTGCACCGCCACGTGCGTGAGCGGCCGCCGCGGCTGCGAACGCCGCGGTGCCTGGTGACGGGTGCGGACTGGCAAACAGTTCCAGTACGGCCGGCGTCAGGTTCGCGCCGTGTCTACCGGCTGCACGCGCTGCTGAGGTCGGCTGCCGTGCTGGAGCCGCACCTGTCTGGACGGGTCTTGAGGTTGCCCGAGGACATCAGCCCGCTGATCCAAGGCGCCTACGGACCCCAGACTGTTGGACCGAAGGCTTGGCAGGAGGCCATGGCGAAGGCACAGGCGGACGAGGAACTCCACCAGGCAGAGCAGCGTGACAAGGCCGGGGCATTCCAGCTCGCGAACGTGGGGCGGGAGGGTCGTGCGCTGGTGGGCTGGTTGGAGGCCGGCGTCGGGGATGCCGAAGACACCCGCCGCGGGCGCGCACAGGTGCGCGACGGGGCGGAAGCGTTGGAGGTATTGGTCGTACAGCGCCAGCCGGATGGCACACTGGCCACGCTGTCAGGCCTCAGTAAGGGCCGGGGCGGGCGAGTACTGCCCACCGACTCGCCGCCCGCGCCGAGACTGGCCCGCATAGTCGCCTCATGTGGCCTTCGGCTGCCCTTCCAGTTCTCCGTTCCCCCGACGATCGACCGGGCCATCCAGGAGCTCGAGACCGCTTGCATCCCGGCCTGGCAGACGCTCGACAGCCCTTGGCTGGCCGGAGAGCTGATCCTGATGCTCGACGAGAACTGTCGGACCCGCCTGGCAGGCTACGACCTGCATTACACCCCTGCCCGTGGACTGGAGGTGGCTCGTGCCGAGTGACTCGCCGTCCTTTGACCTGACCAGCAGCCCTTGGCTGCCGGTGCAGTGCCATGACGGCCGCGCCGACCTGCTGTCACTGCGGGAGGTTTTCGCGCAGGCGCATGAGCTGCGCCGGCTGGTGGGAGATGTGCCCACACAGGAGTTCGCGCTGCTGCGCCTCCTGCTGGCGATCCTGCACGACGCCATCGACGGGCCACAAGACCTGCAGGACTGGCACCTGCTGTGGAACGACGGCCTTCCCACTGCCCGTATCGAAAGCTACCTGGATACCTGTCGCAGCCGCTTCGACCTGCTCCACCCGGACACGCCGTTCTTCCAGACAGCTGGACTGCGCAACGCCACCGATGAGATCAGCTCACTGGACCGCCTGGTCGCCGATGTCCCCAACGGCGCGCCGTTCTTCACCATGAGGGCAAACGGAGCCGAGCGGCTCGACTTCGCCGAGGCAGCCCGCTGGTTGGTGCACGCGCACGCCTTCGACACCTCCGGCATCAAGACCGGTGCGGTGGGTGATCCGCGCGTCAAGAACGGCAAGGTCTACCCACAAGGTGTCGCCTGGAGCGGCAACCTCGGAGGGGTACTGGCAGAGGGTGACAACCTCCGGGAGACGCTGCTCCTCAACCTGATCGCCTTCGACACCCTCAATCTGCACATCGATCCTTATCGCGACCTGCCCGCCTGGCGGCGAACACCGACGGGCCCGCGGGCGGCGGAGCCGGCAAAGCTGAAAACGCGGCCGGCGGGGTTGCGCGATCTGTATACCTGGCAATCCCGCCGGGTACGGCTGGCGTTCGACACGGAAGCGGTGCGCGGGGTGGTGCTGGCCTACGGCGACCCCCTCACACCGCACAACCGGCACCTGAAGGAGCCGATGACCGGCTGGCGGCGCAGCCCCGCCCAGGAGAAGAAGCTCGGCGAACCTCAGGTGTACCTGCCGCGCGAGCACGACCCCGACCGGACCGCTTGGCGCGGGCTGGGTGCCCTTGTCGCCGGTCGGGCGGAGGGGGCCGAGCAGCGCAGGGAGGCCGCCGAGCTGGTCCGCCCGCGGATCCTGGACTGGGTCGCCCGGCTGACCGTGGAGGGCGATCTGCCGCCCGACTTCCTCATCCGAGCCAGGCTGTTCGGCGTCGTGTACGGCACGCAGCAATCGGTCATCGACGAGATCATCGACGACGCGGTGGCTTTGCCCGTGGTGCTGCTCCACCGCAACGATACGGGCCTGGCGCAGGCGGCGATCGACGCGGTCGCTGATGCCGACAAGGCGGTCGCCATCCTGGGCGATCTGGCTGCCGACCTGGCGCGGGCCACGGGGACAGATCTCGAAGCCCACCGCAGCACCGCCAAGACGGCAGGCTTCGCTGCGTTGGATGGAGCGTTCCGCACCTGGCTCGCGCAGCTCAACCTCCGCGACCCTGCGCAGCAGCAGCGCGAAGCCTGGCAGCGCCAAGCGCACCGCATCATCCTCCGATCCGGCGAACAGGTGCTGGGCACCGCCCCGGACTCCGCCTGGGTAGGACGCGTCATCGCAACCAGACAGGGCCGGGATCTCTGGCTGACAGCAGGACATGCCGACCTGAGCTTTCGTGCCAGGCTCCGCGCCGCTCTACCCGGGGCCCAAACCGACCCCTCAACCGCTGGCGACTTCCTACGCAGCAGTGCGGAGGCACCTTCATGACCACAGTCGCGCCTTCCACCCGGCCTTCGGCGGCGCAAGTCGTCCAGACCGTCGCCGGCGACTTCATCATCGATCTCCAGAAGGGCTACCTCGCCGATCAAAGCTGGGCCGTCGCCTTGCTGGCTCGGCTGCGGCGAGGTGCGGGCAAGCTGCCCCAGGACGTGCCCGATCTGTGGGGCATGACCGGAACCGACCGGCTCTACGAGCACGATCTCTCCGAAGCCGACATGGTTCGGGCCGAGACCGCGTTGTTCGTCACCGTCACCCTGTATGCACTGCACCAGCAGTCGCGCACCGACAAGGGCATGCACCGCCGAAACATTGAGCTTGGGGAGGCGGTGCGCCGCCTGATGCCCAGGGGAGAGATCGACGAGCCGATCCGCCGTCGCTTCGTCCGTGTGGGCACTGCGGGCACCCGCCAGACGCTGGCTCACCGCCTGCGCGAGATCGTCTCCCTGCTCCGCGGAGAGTCGATCTCGCTGGATTACGCCCGGCTGGCCGGCCAGCTCTACCAGGCGCAGCACCCCGACGGCATGCGCCAGGTGCGGCAGAGCTGGGGCCGCAGTTTCCACGCCTACCGACCTCCTGCCTCCTCCTCAACCGGCGACACCACGCCCGGAGACACCACCATCCAGCCCACGGTTATTCCCACCGAGAAGGACAGCCGATGACGCGCACGATCCTGGAGCTCCACGCGCTGCAGACCGTCCCCCCGAGCTGCCTCAACCGGGACGACACCGGCACCCCGAAAACCGCTATGTACGGCGGAGTGCTACGTGCCCGCGTCTCCAGCCAGGCGTGGAAACGAGCCACCCGGCGGGCCTTCCACGATCTGCTGGATCCCACGGAGCTGGGTGTGCGCACCCGCAAAGTGGCCGAACTGCTCGCCGACCGCATCCGCCGCCTGGACGACACCATCGAGCAGACCGAAGCCTGGTCTCTGGCCGCTGAGACCGTTCAAGTCGCTACTGGATCCAAGATCGATACTCCCAAGCGCAACGCCGGCAAGGAGGGTCCCGAGCCGGCGCCCGAATCCAAGTATCTGCTGTTCCTCAGCGCTCACCAGCTGGACGGCCTGGCCGAGCTGGCCGTCAAGGGACGCGACGACATCAAGGCCTTTTTCAAGGACAAGGCCGCCAAAGATCAGGCCAAGCAGATCGCCAACACGCGCCACTCGGTCGACATCGCGCTGTTTGGCCGCATGGTGGCCGACGGTGCCGAGATCAACGTGGACGCCGCCGCGCAGGTCGCTCACGCCATCAGCGTCCACCGGGTAGAGAACGAGTCCGACTACTACACCGCAGTCGACGACTACAAAACCCGGGAGACCGACGACCTGGGTGCCGGCATGATCGGCACAGTTGAGTTCAACTCCGCCACCCTCTATCGATACGCCGCCGTCGACGTCGACCTGCTACGCCGCAACCTCGGCGCTGGCCTACGGGAAGACCAGCCGATCACCGAGCCGGTCCGCCGGGCCGTGGAGGCATTCCTACGCGGCTTCATCACCTCGCTGCCTACCGGCAAGATCAACACCTTCGGCAATCACACACTGCCGGACGCGGTCCTGGTCAAGCTGCGCACCTCCCGGCCTATCAACTTCGTTGCCACTTTCGAAGAACCGTGCCGGGCCGAGCCGGAAACCGGCGGTCACCTCCGGCAGGCGTGCGAGCGACTGGCCTCGTACATACCGGAGCTGGAAGGCGCATATGGGCTCGTCGACGACGGCCCGAGCTGGCTGCTGCGGGTTGGCTCCAACACCCAGGCGTTGTCCGGGCTAGGCGCCGAAGTGTCATTGGCCGAACTGGTCAACGCAGTGGGCGGGGAGATCGCCCGACGGCAGGGCGGGGCATGAGCGTCCTGCTGCTGCAACTCGCCGGCCCCCTGCAGTCCTGGGGGGCCGCTTCGCGCTTCGCACGCCGCTCCACCGAGGCCGCCCCCACCAAAAGCGGCGTGGTCGGCCTGCTGGCCGCCGCCTTGGGGCGGCGACGCTGCGACGACGTGTCGGATCTGGCCGCGCTGCGTTTCGGCGTCCGCCTCGACCAGCCGGGCACGCTGTTGCGTGACTACCACACCGCCCAACGCTTCACCGGGGAGTCGCTGCCTGTCTCCGAGCGCTACTACCTAGCCGACGCCGTTTTCGTGGCAGCCGTCGAAGGCGACTCCCAGCTGATCGAGCAGTTGCACCAAGCTGTGCGTGCCCCGGTCTTCCTCCCTTACCTCGGCCGCCGCTCCTGTCCGCCCGCCAGGCGACTGGAACTGGGTGTCGAACGCGACAGGCCTTTGGAGGAGGCGCTGAAAGCGCAGAAATGGCACGCGGCTCGCTGGTACCAACGCCGCCACCGCCGCCAGCCCACCATCAGACTGGACATCCTGGTGGAGGCCATCGCCGAGGACGGGCCTACCGACACCCTGCGCGACCAGCCGATCAGCTTCAACCCTCAGCACCGACAGTACGCACTGCGCGGTATCCGGCAGACCTGGGCCGAGGTGCCCAACCTGGCCGCCGACGGATTTGCCTTGACGCGTTCTCAGCACGACCCCACCGCGCTCCTAGGAGGCGCGTGATGCAACTGACTCGCTTTCGCTTCAACGTCGCCCGCATCGGCGCCCGACGGCTGCTGTCCTCCCCGCAGATCCTGCACGCCGCGGTGATGTCCTCCTTCGCCGACATCCCGCCTGCAGCAGGAGACGGCCCCAGGGTGCTGTGGCGCATCGACGCCAACAGCCGGGCCGAGACCTACCTCTACATCGTCAGCCCGGACAAACCTGACCTGACTCACCTGGTCGAGCAGGCAGGCTGGCCCCAGACGGGCAGCTGGGATACCTACGACTACACGCCGCTATTGGCTAGGCTCGCCGCGGGAGACAGGTGGTCTTTCCGCCTCACCGCCAACCCCGTCCATACCGCACGCCGTACCGACGATGAACCCACCAAGATCACCGCACACGTCGGCATCCGGCACCAGACCGACTGGCTGCTACAACGCCAGGAGCGCGCCGGCTTCGCAGTCCAAAGCAAGCCGCCCCACCGGCGACATCTCCCCGAGGGAGATGAGCACGAACTCGTCATCCACAACCGCCGCCAGCTCGCATTCGGCAAGACCGGCCAGCGCCACCGTGTCACCCTGATGACCGTCACCTACGACGGGCTGCTGGAGATCACCGATCCCGACGCCTTCCGGCGGACCCTTACCCACGGGCTCGGCAGGGCCAAGGCGTACGGCTGCGGCCTCATGACGCTCGCGGCGGTGTGAAAGGTGGCCATCGTCGGGAGGCGCGGCGCCTCATCGCCGCGTGACCTCACCCGAATGGCGGACCGGCTCTCCTTCGTCTACCTTGAGCGCTGCACCGTCCACCGTGAAGACAACGCCTTAACCGCCGAGGACGCCGACGGCGTGATCCACATCCCCTCCGCCACCATCGGCACCCTACTTCTGGGCCCTGGGACGCGAGTGACCCACCAGGCGATGAGCGTGCTGGGCGACAGTGGCGCGGGGGTTGTATGGGTCGGTGAGCGTGGAGTCCGCTTCTACTCTGGCGGACGATCGCTCAGCCGCTCCTCTGCCCTCGTCGAAGCGCAAGCCACCAAGTGGGCCAACCAGCGCACCCGCCTGGAGGTCGCCCGCCAGATGTATCGGATGCGCTTTCCTGATGAAGATCCTGCTGGCCTGACCCGACATGAACTCCTCGGCCGGGAGGGACGCCGCGTCAAGGCGTGTTACCGCCACCACGCCGTCAGGACCGGCATCGTGTGGAACGGCCGCCAGTACCTGCCAGGCGACTTCACTTCCGGTGATCCAGCCAACCAGGCGGTGACGGCCGCGGCCCAATGCATGTACGGCATCGCCCAAACGGCCGTCGCGGCCCTCGGCTGTGCCCCTGGCCTCGGCTTCATCCACTCCGGGCATGAGCTGGCCTTCGTCCTGGACATCGCCGACTTGTACAAAACCGAGATAGCCATCCCAGTCGCCTTCGATGTGGCTGCCAAAAGCCCTGATGACATCGGCTCCCGCACCCGTCGCGCCCTCCGCGACCAGATCAACAAGATGGGTCTGCTCAAGCGGTGTGTGGAGGACATCAAGCAACTACTGCTACCTGGTAGCGCCATCGATGCAGACATCGACCGCGTCACCGTACAAAGCGATCGCGGAATGGAACTGACCGCGGGTCGCAACTACGCCGCTGACTCTTCTGACAGCGATGAGGTGCCCTGGTGACCGTCATCGTGCTCACCCGCTGCCCCGTCGGTCTGCGTGGGTTCCTCACCCGCTGGCTGATGGAGATCTCGCCCGGCGTCTTCATCGGCGGCCCCTCCGCGCGCATCCGCCAGGCTCTATGGGCAGAAGTGCGGCAGTATGCCGACACTGGCCGAGCGCTGTTGGTGTACTCCACCAACAATGAACAAGGGTTCGCGTTCGAAACTCATGACCACAAATGGCATCCGATTGACCATGACGGCCTGGTGTTGATCCGTCGGCCCAAAGACAGACCTGCAGTCGCCTCAGCCTCTCCGCCCAGCGGGTGGAGCAAAGCGGCTAAACGTCGCAGATACCGTCAAAGCTGATGTCGCGCTTGCGCGCAGCCCAGTTCCCTGAAGTCGGGCCAGGAGTCCCGCCGACCGACCGTGTCGCCACCCTTGTGTCCGAATTGTGCGATTCACTGAAAGTGCTCCAAGCCGGCCTATCGGCCGCCTAAACGTGCAGGTCAGTGAGTGTGCTCCCCGCGCACGCGGGGATGGTCCCCTCTCCTACTCGGCCGGCCACACTGTTGCTGTGTGCTCCCCGCGCACGCGGGGATGGTCCCGGCTGCTGTGGTCTCCGGCAAGGCGCCGACGAGTGCTCCCCGCGCACGCGGGGATGGTCCCGAGCTGAAGTTCAAGCTCAACCTCGTGCTGAAGTGCTCCCCGCGCACGCGGGGATGGTCCCGCTGACCAGTCCGAGCCGCGCCAGCGGTGAGTGTGCTCCCCGCGCACGCGGGGATGGTCCCGTCCCAAAGATCACCGCGAGTACCAGCCAGGAGTGCTCCCCGCGCACGCGGGGATGGTCCCTGCGCGGCAAGGACCTTGCCTGCTATTGCCCGGTGCTCCCCGCGCACGCGGGGATGGTCCCCAGCGCCGCAGCCCCTTCGGCTTCGCGCCGTGGTGCTCCCCGCGCACGCGGGGATGGTCCCCCAACTACTGCGGCGACGCGTTCCACCAGGGCGTGCTCCCCGCGCACGCGGGGATGGTCCCTGTACGGCGGTGTGCGATGAGCCTGCCCACCTGTGCTCCCCGCGCACGCGGGGATGGTCCCAACCAGGGCGCCTGGTCAGCGGTGGAGACGGCGTGCTCCCCGCGCACGCGGGGATGGTCCCAATGGCGTGTTCTTCCTGCGTAGCGCTACGTCGTGCTCCCCGCGCACGCGGGGATGGTCCCGCCAACTCGATGCTGTACGGCGCTGCCTGGCGGTGCTCCCCGCGCACGCGGGGATGGTCCCTCACGCAGGCCGCCGAGCGGCTGGAGGAATTCGTGCTCCCCGCGCACGCGGGGATGGTCCCTTTCACGTCAGCTTCCCCGAACTGGGAGAGGCGTGCTCCCCGCGCACGCGGGGATGGTCCCGTCACCGTCCACTACGACGAAGTCCGCAAGGAGTGCTCCCCGCGCACGCGGGGATGGTCCCACCCAGCGCGCGGTCGAAGACCTGAAGTCGGCGTGCTCCCCGCGCACGCGGGGATGGTCCCTATCCAAATGGTACAGAAATGACCGATTATCCGTGCTCCCCGCGCACGCGGGGATGGTCCCTGATGTCTGTTTCGACCGCCCGTTGGGCGTTCGTGCTCCCCGCGCACGCGGGGATGGTCCCATGTCTCGGTTCTCAGTGCTTACGGCGATGTTGTGCTCCCCGCGCACGCGGGGATGGTCCCTGGCCTTCCACGACCCAGCGACAGGCGAATGCGTGCTCCCCGCGCACGCGGGGATGGTCCCCTCAGCTACTCGGCCGGCCACACTGTCGCTGTGTGCTCCCCGCGCACGCGGGGATGGTCCCGCGGCGGGCAGGTCGCCTTGGGCGGCGAGTCCGTGCTCCCCGCGCACGCGGGGATGGTCCCTCCTCGCGCGCTTCAGCGCGGCGGGCGGCCTTGTGCTCCCCGCGCACGCGGGGATGGTCCCTGGATCCTCTACGTCTCCCGTGACCCCGAGGTGTGCTCCCCGCGCACGCGGGGATGGTCCCTGCAGGACGACGACACGCCGCTCCTGCTCGACGTGCTCCCCGCGCACGCGGGGATGGTCCCAGGCCGGCCTTGATGTCCTTGAGTCCGGCCTTGTGCTCCCCGCGCACGCGGGGATGGTCCCCGTGAGCGTTCCCGGAACGGCCCCCACCCTGTGTGCTCCCCGCGCACGCGGGGATGGTCCCTCCGCAGCCTGGCGACCAGAGCCAGGCAGATTGTGCTCCCCGCGCACGCGGGGATGGTCCCGTCAATCCGTGTCAGCACCAGGGGGAAACCGTGCGCTCCCCGCACTCGCGGGGATGGCCCCGATCCGCGCAAGGGCGACATCACGGTGGCCGAGTGCTCCCCGCGCACGCGGGGATGGTCCCTCCATAGAAACCACGAAGGCCCCCGCGCCATTGTGCTCCCCGCGCACGCGGGGATGGCTCCAGGTCAGAGAAGCGCACCTTTTCGCCGCTTGAGTGCTCCCCGCGCACGCGGGGATGGCTCACGCCGACTCAATTGCCGTCGGGATGGTCTCCGTGTACTCGCCACGCAAGCGGAGATGGTCCCGAGGGTCTGAGAAGCGCTCGAACGGGCTGCCGTGGCACCGATCCCCCTTGCCAAGCGTGCTTCCGGATTACGTGTAACGTGCGTGTATGGCAGCCGGCATGGAGCAAGAGGCATGAACTGATGACTTCGGCAACACTCAACGGCTGCGTAATGGGACGGCACTTCATATGGTGGGGATGCAAGATTTGAAGCCTGCAGCTTGCTCAAGGGTGAGGTTAATATGACTGACTACTTGCAGGTCGTTTCCACCGCGAGCAGTCAGGAAGAGGCCGTACGGCTTGCTTGGGGCGCAACGGAAGCTCGACTTGCTGCCGGTGTGCAGATCATGGGCCCTATTCGATCAATATATTGGTGGGGCGGGAAGATTCAAGACGCAGAGGAGTGGCGACTTGTAATAAAGACCACCTCTGATGCCCTACCTGCACTTGAATCATATATAAAGGCGAACCACGGCTATGAGGTGCCCGAGATCGTTGCAACCCCCATCGTAGCTGGCAGTGTCGAGTACTTGTCATGGGTGAGAGCTGTAACTACCCAAGACCGCTCTTAGCTTTAGCTAGGTCTTCGAGGAACACTCGGACTGCTTGTTGGTGCTGCCAGCGACGTAGTCCCTGCGCCAGCACATCAAAGCGTGGCAACCAGATGGCCGACTCGATGTCGCGTGATGCGGCCAATCCTTCTCTTGCCAGTCTTGCCGCTTCGGTCACTGAGCCGCGTGCGAGATGTGCGGACGCCAGATCTCCGAGGATGATGGCCGTTCGCTTCTTGTCCAGTTCCGGAAGTCGAGCGATCATCAGCCGTGCCGCCTCTTCGGCCTCCTCCAATTTGCCAATTTTGGAGTACGTCGAGATGCGGAAGGAGTCCAGGCGATTTTCGTCGAGGAAGCGCGTCCAGACGCGATCGTCTGCGGGATCGGCAATGTGGAACGCGTCTTCGGCTTGGTGCCATGATCGGAGAGCTGTGGCTTTGTCTCCGAGTGCGCCGCTCTCCTCAGCGTGCCGTGCGGCCAGCCACGCCACGGTGGCGGGTGAGACGGAGTCTGACACCAACTCTAACGCGTTGCCCAGCAGCGCACGGGCGCGCCCATGGTTGCCCTTCCCGCTAGGGATGTAGCTGCGGTACCCGTACGCACAGGCCACGATCGCCGGGTCCCCAGCCTCCTTCGCGGCGCGTTCGGCGGTGTCGTAGAAGTTCCGGGCCGTGGCGGTGCTGCCCATGTCGCTGGCGATCCAGCCCGCCAGCACGCAGCTTTCTCCGGCCGTGGTTATGAGCCGGTTGCGCAATCCTTTCTTGGAGTGATCGGCTGTGCCGCGTAGGTGTGTGCTCACATCTTTGATGTGAACGGAAAGACCTCTGAAGATGACGTTGCCGGGAAGCATCTCCTCCAAGCGATGGAATCCCGCAGTGCGCGCTTCCATCTCTCGCACGGTGGCCTCACTAAGAACCGTTGAGTCACCGAGAGCATAGTCCAGCTGCTCCCATACTTCGCTTTGTGCGGATACCGCTGTTGCGCTGACCTTCGCGGCCATGCTGAGCATTTCACGGCGTTTCACGTCGTCACCCCTCCTCCCAATTGCTTCGGCAAGCAATTGCAGGTCGAACGTGTCTGTCGGCAGGTGAAGGCCGTTGCTGGTCGCGTGATTGGCCGTGCCTTGCATGCCGCCTGGTGCGGTTAACCCCATGGCCTGGCGCAACCGGGCAGGCATGGACAGACCCTCAGCAACCTTCTCAAAGGTAGCCAAATCCTCTGCCTGCCGCTTGCCGCGCTTGTACTCGCTCAGCCGGCCCTGCGCGATCCCCGTGAGTCCTGCGATCTGGCCCTGGGTGATGCCGTACTTGCTCAGAATGCGAACCATCATCCCGACATCACGCCGCTGACATGCCTCATACATGTCCTGACGTGCGAAGACACCCTCTAGGGTCTCGCGAAGATCACGCTGGTCCAAGGCCATTGTGCGTGTTTTCCGTTTCGTCTAGCCCGCCCGGAGGGGGAATGCCGGCGTGCCTGTCAATCTCATCGTGATATATCACGGCCACATTCTCCAAGGGTTCTGTCAGCTGGATTGTTGACCATGTCACCGTGATGCAGTCACGGGCGGGGCTAGGGGAACGGCACCGCGCGGCTCTTCATTTCGTATTGACGGAACTGGAGGCATGCGCATGCTGATCACTCCGAACCGCAAGCCCAGCACTCCCGCCGATGCTGCTGAGCGGCTGCGCCGCGAGCTAGAAGACTTTGATGTCGAGGCTGACATAAATGCCGACAGCAAGATCGCATTAGTGTCCATCTGGATAGATCTAGTCGTCTGGTGCGATACCACCTCCTATCGCTGGTGGTCAGGTCGAACATCGCCACGAGGTCGCGTCATGGCGTTCTGCCCAGCCGACGATCCGACCACTGCCGCACGCCGCATCGCCCGGCGATTCGAAGAACTCCAAAGCCGTCCGCCGATGTCCAGCGCCGTCATGCCAAAGGGAACCCACGATGGGGATTGCCACCTACCGCGGCAGGTATCACAGCATCCACCTGCCTCCACCACAGCGCAGCGGTGCGCCGTCCAAGATCGCATGGAATGATCCACAGCACGCTGATCGTGTCCGAGTGCGGGCATGGACATGCGACTGCCGCGCCGTCTTCTACGAGCTGTGTCACGCCTACGGCCAAGGCTTCATCCGCAGGACCGTGCAAGGCGAACACGGCCCGAGCGAGGTGTCCGAGAGCGACCGAGTATGCGTCAAGGACGCCCAAGCGCTCTGGGAGGCGCTGATCTCCGGTCACGCTCGCTAGAGCCGACGCGGCCGCACGTGGTGCATCTCCGGAAATAGCCTGGGGCTCTGCCATCCTCATCCCGCTGCCGTCGCGTCTTCAACACCCCCGGCAAGGTCTGGTAGTGCCTTTTCTGGCACTCGTTCCCACGGACCTTGCCGGGGGCCTTTTGCGTGTTGCCCCAGGTAGAAGCCTGGATTATTACACGACGATATTTCACGTCGGGATGCTTTGATCGCACCGCAATATCGCATCGCGAAATGGGTGGCCCTCGCATCTGAACTTACCTTCACGGTGTCCGAAAAGGTTCGCCACCGATCGAAGGGAGCGATGCGAAATGGCCCTCACCTCACTGATCACACAGGCGGGACTGACGGCAGCGCAGATCCTCAGCAGTGCCCGTCACCCCCACCTGATCACCGGCGTGCGTGCCCTCGCAGAGCTCTCGGACCTCGGAACCGAAACGTTCACAGGCCTGTCGGGTGTCACAGCGATCTCGCTGTTGGTGCTTGGGCTCCACGTGTTGGCGGACCTTCTCGAAAGCGGCGCAGACACTACCTCGCGCCCATCCGCCGATACGGAAGGAAGGTGATCGCAGATGCGTATCCCGGTGTCCAACAGGTTCACAGGTACCTGCGTTTGTGGCGCGATGACGGAGCGCGGAAGCCGCTCGTGCCGCAAGTGCGTGGCGCGAGGCCGCTGGCGGCGGCGCAAGGCTCCCTTCGCCATGGAGTGGAGTGGCCCATGTTCGTAGCCGTCGCCATCGCCGCCGCCACGCTCCTGGTCGTGACCGTTCTGACCATCCTCATCGCTTCTCTCGTGATGAGGCACGAGGACGCCCATCTGCAGTACGGCAAGCCGCCGACGACGCTTGCCCGGCTCACCCGCCGGCTCATGGGGCTGTACGTCAACACCCCATGCCGTACCGCAGAGCCCCCGCCGTCGCCCCCAAACCATGGCCGACGCACACCCGCCGAAAGGAGGTGAGACATCCGTGACCGTGACGATGCCCTTGGTACTGCTCACGGGCGCCGTGCTGTTCATCGCGTGGCGCTACCTGAGAATGCGGGCCTGGCACGCAGCAATCGCCGTGCTGTTCGGCTTCCTGCTGGCCGCCACCACGCTCGCCCCCGAGATCTGGAGCGCGATCCGTTCCGCTCTGGCCTGGATCACCGGCCGCTGACCTCGTCCGATCGACCGAAGGAGGGATGCCCAGTGCCCTACCGCCACCCCTATCCACCATCCGATCTTCTGGAGGTTCTCCACCGACACCAGACCGCATCACACCTGCTAGCAGTCTTCACCCGGACCACTCCCGGCCTCGACGATCTTTGGCACGAGTTGTTCGCCATGCTCGCCGACACACCGACCCTCACCACCGAGATCACCGCCCTTCGCGCCGCACTCGACGCCATGCGCGCCCAGCACGCGAACCTCATCGCCGCCGCACGCGCCACACTGGCCGCACACCACGAGGGCGAGCACGACCCGCTGTTCTACCTACGTGATGAGCTGGACGCCCAGCTCGCCGCCGGCCGGCGAGCGGGTGAGGCTCGATGAGCCGTCACCGCGCTTCCCGTCACGAGATGCGCCGCAAGGCGCGCCGCATGCGCCGCCTGGGCGTCCAGCCCATCGCCGATGTCTCCGACGTCGAGTTCGCCGAACTGATCACTTCAGGTATCGCCCGATTCCTGTGGCGCTACCGCTCCGAAGCCACGCCGATCACGATCGCAGTCCTGTCCGTCCCAGCGGGGATGGTCCTCCACCGTTGGTATCCCGCCTGGTGGCCCGCCGTGGCCCTCGTGACCGCCACCATGGCGGGCGCACTGGCCATCGCGGGACGGTGGGTCAACCTGACACGCGCCATCGAACGCGGCTATGCCGCCATCACCACAGCTGTCCTCGGGGGATGGCTGACCGCCGCCACCATCATGGGGCCGCTCTCCAACCCACTGCCTGCCGTTCTGACGCTGGGCTGCCTGGTGCTGGCGGTCCCGTGGTGGGCGCACCGCCGCCGGCGCGCTCGCGTCCGCGTCGAGCGCACGCTCGCGGCCTGGCCGGAGATCTCCCCAGCCATCGGCCTAGCCGGATCCCGCATCCAATCGGCGATCGTGGACCTGTGGGGATACCGCACCCGCATCGCGCTTGCCCGAGGTCAGACCGTAGAAGACGCGATAGCCCGCATTCCAGGGATCGAATCCGCCCTAGGCACCCGCCGTGGCGCCGTCCGCATCCAACCCGTTCCCGAGAAGGCCAACCGCCTGGAACTACGGGTGATCGAAACCGACCCGCACGCCGACGCCATCTCCTGGCCCGGACCATCCGTCTCCACCATCCGCGACCCGATAGAGCTGGGCGTCTTCGAAGACGGCAGCCCCGTGCGGGTCTCCTTCAAACGCCGTCACGCCCTGGTCGGCGGCGTAGCGGGAGCCGGCAAGAGCGGCGCCGTCAACGTCCTCATGGGCAACCTGTCCGCCTGCCCCGACGTGATCGTGTGGGGCATCGACCTCAAACGCGGCATGGAACTGCTGCCCTGGCAAGCCTGCCTCGATCGCGTCGCCGTCACGCCCAAGGAAGCAACCGCGCTACTCAGGGACGCGGTACGAGTGCTGGACGGGCGCGCCGACATGCTCGCCATGCGCGGGCTACGCGTGTGGGATCCCGCCCCTGACGCACCCGCGCTGATCATCCTGATCGACGAATACGCCGAACTGGTCGACGACGCACCCGAGGCGATCGGCTACGCCGACTCGATCGCCCGCCGTGGCCGCGCCGTGGCCGAGACCCTCATCGCCGCCACACAACGTCCGTCCCAGAAGGCGATGGGCAACAGCGCCGTCCGCTCCCAGATGGACATCCGCATCAGCTTCCGGGTGCGGGAACGCAGGGACGCCGACCTGATCCTCGGCGCGGGGATGCACAAGGCCGGATGGCACGCCGACAAGCTGGACGCGCCCGGCAAGTTCCTGCTCAGCGCCCCAGAGTTCGACATCCCCCGCCGCGGCCGCACTTACCTCCTCAACGACGACACGGTCCAATGGACAGCGATCCAGCACGCCGACCGCCGTCCTGTACTGGATGTGATCTCACTCGCAGCCCTCCACGAGCCCCCGTGCGAGCGCGAAGAGACCGCAGAGGATCCGCATCAACCTAGGGGCAGACATGCCCGCCAAGCCGCGTCACAGGCAGCAGAGGACGCGTTGAGCGCGGCTCTCAGGGACGCACCACGCGAGGGAGCCAGCATCGGCGATCTTCTGGAGGCGGCAAGCATGAGCCGTCCCACCCTGTACCGCCGGTTGGCCCAGCTCGAAGATCAAGGCATAGCCGTACAGGTCTCCCGCGGTCGCTGGCGGAGCGCGGCTACCGACGCCGAATACCCGGCGCTGGGTGACGAAGAGTAATCGTCTCAACGTCTCATTGTCTCGCCGTCTCACGCGCGCCTGCACATAGACGCGAGACCGAACGATGAGACGAGACATCGAAACGAGTACGGACTGTAGCGACAGGCCATGCGTCGGGAGCATCCGCACGCCGATCAAAGGGCGTGCGGAGATCCCGGCAGAAGGGAGCCGCATCGACCGAATCGACAAGGGAGGAGGGATGCGCATGCAGGCATACACCGTCGAACAGGTAGCCGAGATGCTCAGCATCGGCCGCGACAAGGTCTACTTCCTGCTCCGCACTGGACAGCTCAACAGCATCAAGATCGGCAAGCTCCGCCGGATCACCGATCAGCACCTTGCCGACTTCGTCTCCTCACTGGAAGCCATCGACCAAGCGTAGAACAGCGTGCTACGTTGCTCTACAGGCCCGGGTGTGCGGCGTCAGCCGTACACCCGGACAAGCGCCTCTTGATAACTCCAGGCACAGAAAGGAAGCCGCCTATGTCGGGCGACCGTACAACGCTGCCACCCGTCCGGGTGGACGCGGAGCTGAAGGAACGTCTCCGCAGGTACGCCGCCTCACAGGAGCGAGATGTGTCGTGGGTGATCAGGAAGGCGATCGAGGAGTACCTGAACCGCCACGAGCAAAAGGAGTGATTCCTTGGCGAAGATCCTGATCGGCTAGTACGAAGCGACCATCTACCCCGAGGGAGACGGGTACACCGGAGCCATCTCCCTCGGGTTCAGCCCCGACGGCAAGCGCCAACGCGTCAAGCGCAAGGGCAAGACCAAGGCAGAGGTCAAAGCCAAGCTGATCAAGGTAGCCCAAGAGCTTGAAGCAGGCGTCAAGGCGTCGGAGAACTACACGGTCCGCGAAGCCGTCGAAGACTGGCTTTCCAAGGGGCTCAAGGATCGCTCGGAGGGCACCGTGGCCAAGCTGCGGAGTCTCGCCGAAACGCACGTCATACCGGGGTTGGGGAAGGAAAAGCTCCAACGCCTCCGTGCCGATCAAGTAGAGGAGTGGCTGGACAAGCTCTCTCACGAGTTGGCCACCCGAAGCCTCGCGGAAGTCCACGCAGTTCTGAAACGGGCCATCCGCCATGCGCAAGCGCGCGACCTGGTTCTCAGGAACGTGGCTGAGCTGGTGGTCACGCCAAAAGGCAGGCGTGGCCGGCCGAGTCGAGCGCTCGCGCAACAACAAGCCGAAGCGGTGCTCAAGGCCGCAGAGTCGTCGGACCTCCACGCGTACGTGGTGCTCAGTCTCACGACGGGCATCCGTACCGAGGAAGCCCGCGCGCTGCGTTGGGATCACGTAGTCGCCTGGGTGAAGTCTCGGAGATCCTGGCGTCCGGTACCCGAGGTGGGGTTCGCTCACGAGCGGTTCGCCATCTACGTGTGGCGCGCTGATCGGGTGGGAGGCGACACCAAGACGCGTAAGTCGCGTCGAACCTTGGAACTGCCCCAGCTCGCGGCCAATGCGCTCCGAGGGCATCACGCGAAGCAGATCGCTCGCAGGGAGGAGATCGGCGAACTCTGGGAGGACTTCGGCTTGGTGTTCACCACCGATACCGGTGCTCCCTTGGACGCCGGAAAAGTCCGGCGATCCTTCAGGAAGATCACAGCTCAGGCGGGGGTCGGCAAGAACTGGACTCCCCGCGAACTCCGTCACTCGTTCGTTTCGATCATGAGTGACCATGGTGTGTCCATCGAGACCATCGCCTTGGGGCACTCCGGCACCAGCGTCACGGAGGAGGTCTATCGGCATCAGCTGAAGCCGGTGATCACCAAGGGTGCCGAGACCATGAACACGATCTTCGGCGACAGCTAGGGAAAGTCCGACTGAGGTGGCTCCCCGTTTGGCTCCCCATCGACCTTCAGAGAACGAAAAAGAGGCCTCGGATCTCTCCGAAGCCCCTTCTCACCTGCACCTACTGGGTCGGGGTGGCGGGATTTGAACCCACGGCCTCTTCGTCCCGAACGAAGCGCGCTGCCAAGCTGCGCTACACCCCGGTGCACGCCCGTCTTGTGCGTGCCTGCATGAGTCTAGCGGACTTCAGCAGTACATGTGACCCGTCAGCGCCGCGGGACCAACGTCAGCAACGAGGCCTCGGGGAAGCACGCGAACCTAACAGGCGCGTAAGGCGACGTCCCGAGCCCCGCCGACACGTGGAGCCAGGCGGACGAGTGCCGGTTCAGGCCCTTCACGCGCGCCCTGTCGATGCCGCAGTTGGTGACCAGCGCCCCGTAGAACGGGATGCAGAGCTGGCCGCCGTGCGTGTGGCCGGCGAGCAGGAGCTGGTAGCCGTCGGCGGCGAAGCGGCTCAGGTTGCGCGGCTCGGGAGAGTGCATGACGCCGAGGCGGAGGTCGGCGTCGCGGGGGGCGGGGCCGGCGACGAGGTCGTAGCGGTCGCGGTCGATGTGGGAGTCGTGGATGCCCGCGACGGCGACGTCGAGGTCGCCGACCTTTATGCGGGCGGTGGTGTTGTTCATGTCGAGCCAGCCCTCGGCGGCCATGCCCTCGCCGAGCTCGCGCCACGGCAGGGAGGGGACGTGCTGGCGGCGGTCGTTCTTGGAGGTCCGCCAGAGGTAGCGGGCGGGGTTCTTGGGCTTGGGCGCGTAGAGGTCGTTCGAGCCGTACACGAACAGGCCGGGACGCGACAGCAGCGGCTCCAGCGCGTGGAGCAGGGAGGGGACGGCGTCGACGTGGGCGATGGAGTCGCCGGTGTTGACGACGAGGTCGGGCTCGAGGGAGCCGAGGGAGCGCACCCAGTTGATGAGCATGCGGCGCCCTGGCGTCAGGTGCAGGTCCGACAGGTGCAGGATGCGCACGGGCCGCTGGCCGCGCTCCAGGACGGGCACGTCGAAGCGCCTGAGGCGGAAGCTGTTGCGCTCGACGACCGAGGCGTAACCGAGGCCGGCCAGGCCGAGGCCCATCAGGGACAGGGGGATTGCGACAGCTTTCCTCATCTCTTCATCATGCCTGAAAGGATGGAGCGCATGAGCGCATTGAAGGACAAGCTGAAGGCCGACCTGTCGGCCTCGCTGAAGAGCAGGGACGAGGTACGCCTGCGGACGATCCGCATGGCCCTGGCCGCGATCAACGTGGAGGAGGTCGCGGGCAAGGAGGCCAGGGAGCTGTCCGACGACGAGATCATCAAGGTCCTCACCAAGGAGGCCAAGAAGCGTCGTGAGGCCGCGGAGGCGTTCGGCAACGCGGGCCGTGAGGAGCAGGCCAAGGCGGAGCTCGACGAGCAGGCGGTGCTGGACGAGTACCTGCCGGCGCAGTTGTCGGACGAGGAGCTCGGCCGCATCGTGGACGAGGCCGTCGCCGAGCTCGGGGTGTCGGGGCCGCAGGCGATGGGCCAGGTGATGAAGGTCGTCAACCCGAAGATCGCGGGGCGCGCCGAAGGCGGGCGCGTGGCGCAGATCGTGCGCGCGCGTCTCTCCTAGACCTCTGCGGGCGGGGGCGCGCCACCGCGGACGGGCGCGCCTTCCCGACCTCCTCGTCCATACGGCTGGACGGCGGCGCCACTGCGGACGGCAGCGCCTCCAGCCCGTAACGGCAGGACGGCGGCGCCATTGCGGACGGGAGTGCCTCCAGCCCGTACGGCAGGCCGCCGGAGGCCCCGTGGAGCCTCCGGCGCGCGGCAGGGTCAGGCCGCGCCGTCCGGGGGTGCAGGGGTCAGCCGCGCCGTCCGGGAGTGATGGGCTTGTCCCGGCCGTTGCCGTTGCCGCCGTTGTCCGCGCCGTTGTCCCAGATGTCGAGCGGGCTCTCCTCGTCGTCGGCGTTGCCGAACGGGCTGTCGCCGCGGTCCCTGTCCTTGTCCTTCTTCGGCGGCTTCGGCGCGCAGCTCTTGGTGCACCCGCCGTACGTGTCGCTGTCGTACGGGTGGAACGAGGCGGCCTCGATGCCCTTGAGGGCCTTCATCATCGAGTCCTTCCAGATCCGCCCGGAGATCGAGGCGCCGTACACGTAGGCGTAGTAGCGGCCGCCGATGGTGACGCCGGTCAGGTCGTGGTTGAAGGCGCCGCGCGGGTCGCCGAGGCTGACGGCGGAGGCCAGGTTGGGGGTGTAGCCGGCGAACCACGCTGCGGTGTAGCCGTCGGTGGTGCCGGTCTTGCCCGCCGCGTCACGGCCGATGCCGCCGACCTCGGTCATGGTGCCCCTGGTGAAGACGCCCGACATGACCTCGCTCACCGCGTCGGCCACGCCCTCGTCGACGACCTGCTTGCACTTGGGCTTGGCGGCGGTGACCTTCCCGTTCCTGTCGCGGACCTCGGTGATGGCCATCGGCCTGCAGTACTGGCCGCGGCTGGCGAAGACGGCGAAGGCGCTGGAGACGGTCACGGGGTCCATCTCGTTGACGCCCAGCGTGAAGGTGGGGACCTGCTGGAGCTTGCCGCCGTCGGCGCGCTTGATGCCGAGCTTCTCGGCCATCTTGACGACCTTGCAGAGGCCGACCTGCTCCTCGAGCTTCATGAAGAACGTGTTGACCGAGCCCAGCGTGCCGGTCCTCAGGGTCTTGAAGCCGCCGCCGCCCTCGCTGGAGTTGAAGACCTGGTGCGAGGATCCGACCCGCAGGCCCTTGCAGTCGCGGAACGGGGTGTTCTCCACCGCCGGGACGTTGTAGGTCTTGCCGGTCGAGTTGCCGTCGTCGATCTTCCAGCCGTTCTCGAGCGCGGCCGCCAGCGTGAAGGCCTTGGCGGTCGAGCCCTGCTGGAAGCCGACGCCGCCGCCGTGCTTGCTGTCGGCGGCCAGGTTGATCAGGGTCTCGTTCTTCTTCTTGTTGTCACCGAACTTGCGGCTGGCGGCCAGTGCCTTGATCTCGCCGGTGCCGGGCACGACGATGGCCTGCGCGGCGGCGGGCTTGTCCTTGGCGAAGACGTACTTCTTGATCGCCTGTTCGGAGGCCGCCTGCATCTTCGGGTCGAGCGTGGTCTTGATGCGCAGGCCGCCCTGCTGGAGCAGCTTCTCGCGGTCCTCGGGGGTGGCGCCGAAGTCGGGGTTGGTGAGGATCTCGTGCTTGACGTAGAGGCAGAAGTACGGGTACTTGCTCTCCTCGCAGCCGCCGGGGATTTGGGTGCCCTTGAAGCCCAGCTTCTCCTTCTTGGCCGCGGCCGCCTCCGCCACAGTGATCTTCTGGAGCTCGGCCATCCGGTCGAGGACGGTGTTGCGACGGTTGAGGAGATAGTCCCTGGCGGTCTTGCCCAGCGTCGGGTCGGTACGCACCGGGTTCTGCACGGCTCCGGCCAGCGTCGCCGCCTCGGAAAGGTCGAGTTCGGCCGCCGACTTGCCGAAGAAGCGCTTGGCCGCGGCCTGGATGCCGTAGGCGCCGGCGCCGAAGTAGGAGATGTTGAGGTACTTCTGAAGGATCTCGTCCTTGGTGTACTTCTCCTCGATGGCCATGGCGTAGCGCAGCTCGTTGAGCTTGCGGTTGACGGTCGGCGCGATGGCCGCCATCGCTTCCTTCTTCGTCTTGGCCTTGTTGAACTGCACCAGCTTGACGTACTGCTGGGTGATCGAGGAGCCGCCCTGGACCACGCCGCCGCCGGTGAGGTTCTTGGCCAGGGCCCTGGCCGTGCCCTCCAGGTCGATGGCGCCGTGCTCGTAGAAGCGGAAGTCCTCGATCGAGATGATCGCGGTGCGCATCACGGGGGCGATCTGGTCGATCTTCACCGACTCGCGGTTCTGGTAGTAGAACTGCGCGACCTGCTTGCCGGTGGAGTCGTAGATCTCGGTGCGCTCAGGAAGCGGCGGTTCGTCGAGCTTCTCGGGTCTGAGGGCCAAGGTCTCGGTGGTCGACTTGGCGGTCAGGCCCACTCCGCCCACGGCGGGCAGGGCGACGGCGGCGGCCAGCACTCCCGCGGCCGTGCCGGCGGCGAGAAGCCGCACGACGTTCACGAACGGGTTCGACTGATCTTTGCCCTGAGCTTGCACGGAACCAAGACTACGTCGAAAGCGAGGCGTAATCGGTAACCGGACCTCATTTCGCCTTGACTCGGCGAGGTGACTAGTCATTCCCGGTCAAGGCCCTAGCGAGAAATTGGTCCTGCCGGGGTCTGTCGGCCCGAAGGTCTGGTTGCGTACGTTCTCCTCTGCGGCAACAGAATACGGAGGCTCGGCGCCCGCGCCCGTCGGCCCCAAATGACGACTGACCACCTAAGGGGAGTGGGGTCGAAACATGTGGATCACGGATTGGACCTCCCGTGCCGCCTGTCGGGGTGCGGACCCGGACGCGCTGTTCGTCCAGGGTGCCGCTCAGAACAGGGCGAAGCTCATCTGCCGAGGATGCCCGGTCCGTACCGAATGCCTCGCTGATGCACTGGACAACCGCATCGAGTTCGGGGTGTGGGGCGGTATGACGGAACGGGAACGGCGTGCGCTGCTCCGGCGGCGGCCCGACGTGGACTCATGGCGCGAGCTGCTTGAGTCCGCGAAGGAGGAGTACGAGCGGACGAACGAGCTGATCGCCGGCTGACGTCACGACTGTACGGCCGGCGGATCATCGCCGGCCGTACAGTCGCGTTCTCGTGGTGGGCGACTCCGCTAGGCGCTGCGTGAGACGGCGGCGTCCCCCGCCAGCAGCCGCCCGATCTCGTGAAGACCCTCCAGGTCGTGGACGTCCTGCGGCATCGCGGCGACCTCGACGACGGGCACAGTGGGGTGGGCGGAGACGAAGTGCTCGCGCTCGCGGTGCTCGCGGGCGGCCAGCTGCATCCGGCCGGCGTGCAGGCGCAGCACGGCGGCGGTCAGCTCGTGCTCGCCTCTGGTCTCCAGGTCCTCGGCCGCGGCCGCGCTGCGGGCTGCGGAGAGCCCCGCGGCGGGCGACAGGTGCACGCGGTTGATCACCAGCCCGGCCAGCGGCATGCGCTCCTCGGCGAGCCTCTCCACGAAGTAGGACGCCTCGCGCATCGCGTCACGCTCGGGCGCCGCCACGACCACGAAGGCCGTGCCGGGCGCCTGCAGCAGCTTGTAGGTCATCTCGGCGCGCTGCCTGAATCCGCCGAAGACCGCGTCGAGCGCGGAGACGAACGTCTGCAGATCCTTGATCACCTGTGCGCCGAGGAGCTTCGTCATCGCTCCGGCGACGAGCCCGAACCCGGCGTTGAGCAGTTTGAACGCGCTGCGCCCTCCGGCCTTGGCGGGGGCCATCAGCAGCCTGATGAAGCGCCCGTCGAGAAAGCGGCCCAGCCGTTCGGGCGCGTCGAGGAAGTCGAGCGCGGAGCGGGAGGGCGGCGTGTCGACGATGATCAGATCCCACTCGTCCGAGCGGCGCAGCTGGCCGAGCTTCTCCATCGCCATGTACTCCTGCGTGCCCGCGAAGCTGGAGCTGAGCGACTGGTAGAAGGGGTTCGTCAGGATCTGGCGGGCCCGCTCGGGGTCGGCGTGGGCCTCGATGATCTCGTCGAAGGTCCGCTTCATGTCGAGCATCATGGCGAACAGCTGGCCCTCGCCGGCCGTGTGGACCAGGCGGGGGGTGTTGTCCAGCTCGGTCAGGCCCATCGACTGGGCCAGCCTGCGCGCGGGGTCGACGGTCAGCACGACGGCCCTGCGGCCCCGCTCGGCGGCGCGCAGCCCCAGCGCGGCGGCGGTGGTGGTCTTGCCCACGCCACCGGAGCCGCAGCAGACCACGATGCGCGTGCCGCGATCGTCGAGGATCGCGTCGACGTCCAGAACCGGGGGGATCCTGGTCACTAACCCTCCTCCGTCGGCCTCGTGACCGAGGTGCCGCGTCCGTTGGTGACCTCGCGTCGCTCGATCACGCCACTCCCTTGGTGCAGATGGTCTCGGCCAGCTCGTACAGCCCCGCCAGGTCGACGCCGTCTGCCAGCAGCGGCAGCTCGTAGCGTGGGATGCCGGTCTCCTGCAGCGCCGCCCGCTCGGTCTTCTCCAGCTCGGTACGGCGGGCGTGCTCCACGACCTCCTCGGCCAGAGCCTCCGCCACCGCGGTGGCGTCGCTCGATCCGTCGGCCAGTCCGGCCGCCTTGAGGCCCAGCGCGATCTCCGCGGCGTCGAATCCGCCCTTGACAGCCGAGTCAAGAACGGCCTTGGGGAGCAGTGATTCACGCACCATGTTGATGAAGATTCCACCGACGGGAAGACCGGCCGAACGCAATTCGGCAATGCCATCGAGCGTTTCCTGAACCGGCATCTCCTCTAGAACCGTCACGAAGTGGACAGCTGTCTCGGGAGATTTCACCACGCCGCTCACGAGATCCGAATGGTTCTTGATCGGGCCGACCCTCGCCAGGCCGGCGACCTCCTGGGTCACGTTGAGGAAGCGGCTGACGCGGCCCGTGGGCGGGGCGTCGAGCACAACGGCGTCGTAGACGCGCCTGCCGTCCTTGCCGCGCCGCCGTACCGCCTCGGTGGTCTTGCCGGTGACCAGCACGTCGCGGAAGCCGGGAGCGACGGTGGTGGCGAAGTCGACGATGCCCATCTTGGTGAGCGCGCGGCCGGCGCGGCGCATGCCGTAGAACATCTCGAGGTAGTCGAGCATGGCCTCTTCGGGGTCGACGGCCAGCGCGTGGACGTCGCCCCCTCCGGGGGCGACGGCGATCTTGCGCTCCTCGTACGGCAGCGGCGGCAGGTCGAAGATCTGCGCGATGCCCTGACGGCCCTCGACCTCGACGAGAAGAACCTTGCGACCGCCTGAGGCAAGGGCCAGGGCGAGCGAGGCGGCCACTGTCGTCTTGCCGGTGCCGCCCTTACCGGTCACGACGTGGAGTCGCACGCCGTCCCAATCGGTGTCCCTAGCAGTCACACCTGCCAGGCTACCGAACGGTTACTTGCTGTCCGCCTTTGATATTCCTCACACTGGCGGGCCCCACGGGTCTCCCCTGCCACAGGGAACCCATACGTGGCGTCCGGTGGATCGGACGGTGGTTCGGGTGCCCGCGCACGGCCGGAGGGCAGGTGGGTCACTACGCTTGCCTCCATGAAGAAATGGGAGTATCTCACCGCTCCGGTGCTGATCCACAGCACCAAGATGATCCTCGACAACTTCGGCGCGGACGGCTGGGAGTTGGTCCAGATCGTGCAGGGTCCCGACGGCCAGGGTCTGGTCGCCTACTTCAAGAGGGAGAAGGCATGACCCCCGAGGAGAAGCTGGCCGAGCTGGGCCTGACCCTGCCCGAGGTCGTCGCGCCTCTGGCGGCCTACGTTCCCGCCGTGCGCACGGGCGACCACGTCTACACCTCGGGCCAGGTTCCGATGGTCGAGGGCAAGCTGCCCCTGACCGGCAAGGTCGGCGCCGAGGTGAGCGTCGAGGAGGGCCGCGACCTGGCGAGGATCTGCGCGCTCAACGCCCTGGCCGCGGTCAAGTCCCAGATCGGCGACCTGTCCAAGGTGAAGCGGATCGTGAAGGTGGTCGTGTTCGTCGCCAGCGCGCCGGACTTCACCGCCCAGCCGCAGGTGGGCAACGGCGCCAGCGAGCTGCTGAGGGACGTGTTCGGCGACCTCGGCGTGCACGCCCGCAGCGCGGTGGGCGTGGCCGTCCTGCCGCTGGACGCCCCGGTCGAGGTCGAACTGATCGCGGAAGTTTAGTAGAAAGTCCATCATGACCGAGTGATGTTCTAGAGGAGGTCATGTGGACAACGGGATCCCGCTCCCCGGCGAGTTCGGCGAGCGAGCACGAGACATCCTGGCAGGACGTGTCCAGCCGGTCCCAGCGCGGGACGCCGCCACGGTGGTGATCCTGCGCGAGGGGCCGCAGGTCTACCTCCTCAGACGCAAGGCGACCATGGCCTTCGCCGCGGGCGCCTACGTCTTCCCCGGCGGCTCGGTCGACCCGCGCGACACCGACCACTCCGTCGCGTGGGCCGGTCCCTCGCCCAAGGAGTGGGGCGAGGTGTTCCACGCCGAGGAGAAGACCGCCAGGGGGCTGGTCTGCGCCGCCGTACGGGAGACCTTCGAGGAGTCGGGCGTGCTGCTCGCCGGTCCCGGTCCCGACACGGTCGTCGCCGACACCACGGGCGACGACTGGGAGGCCGACAGGATCGCGCTGATCGACAGGAGCCTGGCCTTCGCCGACTTCCTCGACCGGCGGGGCCTGGTGCTCCGCTCCGATCTGCTCAAGCCGTGGGCGCACTGGATCACGCCCGAGGTCGAGCACAAGAGGTTCGACACCCGCTTCTTCGTCGCCGCCCTCCCCGAGGGGCAGCGCACCCGCGATGTGGGAGGAGAGGCGGACAAGGTCGTCTGGCAGCGGCCGGCCGAGGCGATCGAGCTGGCGCACAAAGGGGAGATCTTTCTCATGCCACCCACCTATCGGACGCTCGCCGAGCTGTCAGGACACGACGACGTCGAGTCGATCCTCGCGGCCGAGCGGGAGATCGTCACCATCATGCCGAGGGCCGTCGAACGCGACGGCAAGGTGTGGTTGACGACATGAGCGGCCTCTACGTCCCGCTGGCAGGACCCGACGGGACGCGCACCGACCACGCGGAGAACGTCCTCGCGCCCAACCCCTCGGAGATGACGCTCGAGGGGACCAACACCTGGGTCATCGGCACCACCGACGTGGTCGTCGTCGACCCGGGTCCCGACGACGAGGCGCACCTGCGCAGGGTCGCCGAGCACGTGGGCAGGCGCAGGGTCACCGCGATCCTGCTCACCCACGGCCACCACGACCACAGCGGCGGCGCCAAGCGCTTCGCCGAGCTGGTCGGCGCGCCCGTGCGGGCACTCGACCCGCGGCACAGGCTCGGCGACGAGGGGCTGTCCGACGGCGACGTGATCGAGGTCGGCGGCCTGGAGCTGAGGGTGTACGGCACGCCGGGGCACTCCTTCGACTCCCTGTGCTTCTGGCTGCCCGCCGACAGGGCCATGCTGACCGGCGACACCGTCCTCGGCAGGGGCACCACGGTCATCGCGCACGACGGGAACCTGGCCGACTACCTGAGAACGCTCGACCTGCTGCGCGCGACGGCCGAGGAGCTCGAAGCGGAGACCCTGCTACCCGGTCACGGGCCCGCGCTGGCCGACCCCGTCTTCGCGCTCGACGGCTACATCGTGCACCGGCGCGAGCGCCTCGACCAGATCAGGGCCGCGCGCGCCTCCGGCGCGAGGACGCCGCGCGAGATCGTGGAGATCGTCTACGCGGACGTCGACACGGCGCTGTGGCCCGCGGCCGAGATGTCGGTGCGCGCCCAGGTGGACTATCTGGACCGGTTGTAGAGGCGCTCCATGTCGAGGATGACCACGGCCTTGGCCTCGATGCGGAGCCAGCCGCGCTGGGCGAAGTCGGCCAGCGCCTTGTTGACCGTCTCACGTGAGGCGCCGACCAGCTGGGCCAGCTCCTCCTGAGTGAGGTCGTGGTGGACGCGCAGGCCGTCGTCGGTCTTGGTGCCGAACCGCTCGGCCAGGTCGAGCAGCGCCTTGGCCACGCGTCCTGGCACGTCGGTGAAGACCAGGTCGGCCAGCACGTCGTTGGTGCGCCGGAGCCGCTGGGCCAGCGCGCGCAGCAGGTGGAGCGCAACCTCGGGGCGGCCGGTGAGCCAGGGGCGCAGGTCGTCGTGGCCGAGCCCCGCCAGCCGCACATCGGTCAGCGCGGAGGCGGTGGCCGTACGAGGTCGGGGGTCGAACAGGGACAACTCGCCGAACATCTCGCTCGGCCCGAGCACGCTCAGCAGGTTCTCGCGGCCGTCGGGAGCTGTGCGCGACAGCTTGATCTTGCCCTCGAGAACGACATAGAGCCTGTCGCCCGTCTCGTTCTCGCTGAACAGGGTCTGTCCCTTGGACAGCTGAACCTCGGTGATGCTCGTGCGCAGCGCAGCCGCGCTCTCGCGGTCGAGCGCGGCGAACAGGGGGGCCTTGCCCAGCACGTCTTCGGTGTTCACTCTGCCTCCTCAGCAGCCATTGTGACGTACCCCACTGCAGAGGTCAGGAGTGACCCATGCGCAATGGCTTGAGGGGATGCCACCTGCTGGTCGCCACGAAGTACCCAGGACGGAGTTTACGGACTGAACACTCCAAAGCGTTACTCAATGGATCGTTGCCCGGCATGAATCGGCTGGCCATACGCTTGCGGGATGGCGACGAACCGTAAGTGGGGGTCGGAGACCCAGCTGGGGCGGGTACGGCGGGCGCGGCGGATGAACAGGATCCTCGCCGAGACCTACCCTGACGCCCATTGCGAGCTCGACTTCACCAACCCGCTCGAGCTGCTCGTCGCCACGATCCTGTCGGCCCAGTGCACGGACAAGCGGGTCAACATGGTCACTCCCACCCTGTTCGCGAAATATCCCACCGTCGAGGACTATGCGGCCGCGGACCCCGCCGAGATGGAAGGGATCATCAAGTCCACCGGGTTCTTCAGGGCCAAGACCAACAGCATCATCGGGATGGCCCAGGCCGTGTGCGCCGAGCACGGCGGCGTGGTGCCCGGACGGCTCGCGGACCTGGTCAAGCTGCCGGGAGTGGGGCGCAAGACGGCGAACGTGGTCCTCGGGAACGCCTTCGGAGTCCCGGGTCTGACCGTGGACACGCACTTCCAGCGGCTGGTGCGGCGCTTCGGGTGGACCGAGGAGACGGACCCGGTGAAGATCGAGCACGTGGTGGGGGAGCTGATCCCCAAACGGGAGTGGACCGTGTTCTCGCATCGGGTGATCTGGCACGGGCGGCGCATCTGCCACGCCCGCAAGCCGGCGTGCGGGGTGTGCCCACTGGCCGCTCTCTGCCCGTCGTACGGCACCGGGCCCACGGACCCCGAGCAGGCCGCCAAGCTGGTCCGCTCGGGCCCCTTCTCGTAGCCCGTCAGACCCCTTGAACAGACCCCTCGGACCCCTGTGAAAAGCTCCGTCAGACCCCTTGAAGAGGTCGAGGCCGGCGGCTCCCGCCGTGCTGACCTGCGAAGATCGGCGTTTCGCCGGAGACCGAGGCGACCGGCTGGAAAGGTGGCCTCGAACGGCAGGGAAGCCCGCGCAGGCGCGACGCGTTGGAGGTATGCGTGACCGACGTCCCCGACTGGTTGGACAGGCTGGCCGCCCGAGCCGTCCACACCCCCGTCCCCCAGGGCCTGCGCCCGCCCGCCAGAGGCGGCCGCCCGGCCGCGGTGCTGATGCTGTTCGGGGAGGGCCCCGACGGCCCCGACCTCCTTCTCATCCAGCGCAGCTCCCGTGGCCGCAGGCACGCAGGCCAGCCCGCCTTCCCCGGCGGCGGCGTCGACCCCGAGGACGACGGGCCCGTGGGCGCCGCGCTCAGGGAGACCGTGGAGGAGACCGGCGTCGACCCCGAGGGCGTGAAGGTGCTGTGCACGCTGCCCGAGCTGTTCGTCTGGCACAGCGACAACAGGGTCACCCCGGTGATCGGCTGGTGGCACACCCCGTGCGCGGTGTACGCCGCGGCTCCCGACGAGGTGGAGTCCGTGGAGCGGGTCCCGCTCGCCGAGCTGGTCGACCCGGCCAACAGGGTCACGATGCGCACGCCGAGCGGGCACGCGGGCCCCGCGTTCAGGGTGCGAGGGATGCTGGTGTGGGGGTTCACCGCGATGGTGCTCGACGCGGTACTGCGCGAGGGCGGCCTGGAGCGGCCGTGGGACTCCGCCCGGGTGGAGGACCTACCGCCCGAGGTCCTCGACCTGGCCGCCCGTGGCTAGCGCGAGCCCGAGCGTCGCCCAGTCGGCCACGTCGTCGTCGCCGTCGCGCGTGAGCCTGCGCAGCGCCGCGAGACCCGCCGCGTCCGGTGGCCGGCCCAGCACGTTCGGCAGCGCGTAGGCCGCGCCGTACCTGACTCTGGCGTCGAGGTGGGCGGCCAGCTCGATCACCGACGGGAGCGAGCGGGGATCCCCGAGATGGCCGAAGGCGATCAGTACGGAGAACAGCACCATGGGGTCGTCCTCGCTGGCGGCGAGGAAGCGCAGCACGGGAAGCGCCCTGTCCTTGAAGCTGACCAGCTGGCCCATGATGTCGACGCCCAGCAGGCGTTCCGCGACGTCGTCGCCCGCGCACAGCCGGCGCGCCTCCGTGAACGTCTCGAGGTCACCGCGCTCCTGCAGCGTGGAGATCACGTGCCAGCGCACCGGTCCGTCAGGATCGGTGTCGTCGAGTGCCGCCTCGATGAGCTCGCGCATCATGGGCAGGGTATTGCCCACGCAGGGCGGGTCCTAGCGGAAGACGTTCACGCTTGACCGTATCGCTGGATACCTTTGAAGCGTGCGCGGTGATCTGCTCGACCTCATACTGATCGGCCTCGTGATCGCCTTCGGCATCTCGGGGTACCGTCAGGGCTTCATCATCGGCGCGATGAGCTTCGTGGGATTCGTGGGCGGAGCCGTGCTCGGCGTCTACATCGCGCCGCCCATCGCCAAGGCCGTGGTCGACGGCGAGACCGAGCAGGCACTGCTCGCGATCGTGATCGTCTTCCTGGCGGCGACGATCGGCCAGTTCGCCTCCTCCACGATCGGGGCGGTGGTGCGCAGCCACGTCACCTGGGAGCCGGCGCGGGTGGCCGACGCCGTGGGCGGCACGTTCGCCAGCGCGCTGTCGGTGCTCGTCATCGCCTGGCTCATCGGATCGCTCGTCGTCTCCACGTCCTTCACCGTGCTCAGCACCCAGGTGAAGGACTCCCTGCTGCTCAGCACCGTCGACGAGGCCGTGCCCGACGCCGCGCGCAACTGGCAGCAGCCGTTCAAGGACTTCATCGACAGGTCCGAGTTCCCTCCCGTCTTCGACGCCATCGCCAACGGGCCGTTCGTCGAGGTGCCGCCGCCCGCGCCGCGCAGCCAGCTGCAGGGGCCCAGGCTGCAGAAGGCGCAGAAGGCGATCGTCAAGGTGCAGGGCACCGCCCCGAGCTGCAGCAAGCGCATCGAGGGCACGGGGTTCGTCTACGCCCCCGACCGCATCATGACCAACGCGCACGTGGTCGCGGGCGTCACCAGAGACCTCAGGGTCACCGACCAGGAAGGCAGGTCGCGCGACGCCGAGGTCGTGGTCTACAACCCCAAGCGCGACATCGCCATCCTCCACGTGCCGAACCTGGGCATCCAGCCGCTCGCCTTCGACAGCTCCGCCGAGAAGGGCGACAACGCGATCGTCGCGGGCTTCCCGAAGGGGCAGGGGTTCACCGCCGAGTCGGCCCGCATCAGGATCAAGCAGATGGCCAAGGGGCCCGACATCTACCGGGCCAGCGAGGTCGAACGCGAGGTCTACGCGATCCGCGGCAAGGTCCTGCCAGGCAACTCGGGCGGCCCGCTGCTGACCGTCGAGGGCAAGGTGTTCGGCGTCATCTTCGCCGCCGCGACCAACCAGGCCGAGACCGGCTACGTGCTGACCGCGGGCGAGGTCAGGCCGGACGCGGTCAAGGGCGAGCACGACACCACGCCCGCCGACACCATGGACTGCGACTAGAGCGCGTCGAGGACGGCGCGGATCGCCGCCGCCGGGTCGCTGCTCTCCTCCAGCGAGAGCGCCAGCCTGGCCACCCCGTCGTACGGCATGCCGTACCGCTGGACGCGGGCCGCGCCGCGGGAGAGCAGCGTGACGGCGCCGCGCCCGTTGCCTCGCTGCAGGTGGGTGAGCCCGACGCAGATCTGCGCGAGGCCCTGCCACAGCTCCCTCTCGTCGTCGGGAGCGCACTTCCAGCGGCCCTCGAAGACCTCGTGGGCGTGGAAGGGACGTCCGTCGGCCAGGAAGGCGCGGGCGTCGGCGAGCGCCTGCTCGGTCGTGGGCGCGTAGTCGTCGGGAACCCGGGGAACGCCCTCCGCGCCGTGGGGGAGCGGCCTGCCGTACTCGTCTCGGGGCCTCGCGTTGCGCGGCCGCCCCTGCGGGTCCCTGTCCCTCATCGGACCGGCTCCGGGTCGGCCAGCCAGGACAGCAGCTCGGCGTCGAACGTCTCGGGCGTCTCCTCGTGCGGGAAGTGCCCGGCCCCCTCCACCACCCGCCACCGGTACGGCGCGGCGACGTAGCGGCCGGAGCCGTTCGCGGTGCGCGGCAGGACGCAGGTGTCGAGCGCGCCGTGCAGCTGCAGGGTGGGCGCCTCGACCTCGGTGCGCATGGCGCGGGCGTAACGCATGCCGTCCGGGCGCAGCTGGGAACGGCCGAACCAGCGGTGGTACTCCAGCGCGCAGTGGGCGACGGCCGGGATGCCGAACGCCTCGCGGTAGACGCGCGCGGTGTCGGCGTCGGGCCAGCCCGGCCGCGACCAGTCGTCGAGCAGCCGGCCCACCAGCTCGCCCTCGCGGCGGGTCAGCCGCCGCTCCGGCAGGAAGGGCAGCTGGAAGCCGAAGGCGTAGCCGCTGACCTTGAGCTGGCCGAACGGGTCGGTCCGCAGGGCGCTGCGCAGCCGGACCGGATGCGGAGCGGACACGGCGACCAGGCGATGCACGGACTTGGGGTCGGTCACCGCCATCGTCCAGGCCAGCAGGCCGCCCCAGTCGTGGCCGACCACGATCGCGCCCGTCTCGCCGAGCGCCCGGATCAGGCCCGTGGCGTCACCGGCCAGCGTCGGCAGGTCGTAGCCGCGCGGAGGCTTGTCACTGCCGCCGTAGCCGCGCAGGTCGACGGCGACGGCGCGGTAGCCGGCGCGCGCCAGGCTCGTCAACTGGTGCCGCCACGTCCACCAGAATTGCGGGAAACCGTGCAGCAGCAGCACGAGCGGCCCCTCGCCCGCCTCCACGATGTGGAAGCGGGTGCCGCCCGCGTGCACCGCCCGGTGCGTCCACGGCCCTTCCAACTGGACGTAACTCTCGTCAGGCATCAGGTTTCACCATCTCGCCCTCCGGCGTGGCGATCTCCTTCAGGCCCTTCAGCGATCGGGTGGTCCGCCTCATCCCGGCGAGGCCCTTCAGCCTGCGGACGCCGACGAGCACCAGCACGCCGGCCACCAGCAGGTAGAACACCGTGACGATGGTGAAGGCCAGCCACGTCGGCAACCCGACCTCCACGAGCACGTACGCGATCGCGAAGGAGGCCAGGATCAGGCACAGGTGCGCCATGAAGGCGGCAGCCGCGAACAGCCCGGCGGCCGTGCCGACCCGCTTGGCGTCGAACCTGAGCTCGGCCTTGGCGAGCTCGATCTCCGAGCGGACCAGGGTCGAGATGTGATCGCTCGCCTGAGCGACCAGCGCGCCCAGGGATTCTTCCTCGGAAGTCTGCGGCATGAACGTCTCCTATCGGGGCCAGGTGCCCGTGTCAAACATCATCCAGTCCATTGCGACGCCTGCGCACGCGGACGTGGAGAAGCACAGCCGCCAGCACCGATGCCACGAGGCTGGCGGCGAGGATCCCCGTCGTCACGGCCGTGGCCCGCGACTGGTCCGCGCCGAACGCGAGGTCGCCGATGAGCAGCGACACCGTGAACCCGATGCCGCCCAGCAACGAGACCGCCGCCATGTCCCGCCATCGCAGCTCCTCCGACAGCCTGGCCATGCCCAGCCGTACCGACAGCCACGAACCGCCGAACACGCCAAGGAACTTACCGATGACCAGTCCGGCCATCACTCCCAGGACTACCCGATCACTGAAGATCATGCTCAGGCTGTTCCCGTCGAGCCGTACACCGGCCGACAGGAACGCGAAAACCGGCACCGCGAACCCCGCGGAGAACGGCCTGACGTAGTGGTCGGCCAGCTCGGCGGGCGAGCTCTCCTCGTCGCCGTCGGCCGTGACCCTGGTCAGCAGGCCGAGCGCGACCCCCGCCACCGTCGCGTGCACGCCGCTGACCTCGACGAAGTACCAGGCCAGTACGGCGAGCGGCAGCAGGATCCAGAGGCTTCTGACGCGTCTGCGCTGCAGCAGGCCGTACGCGGCGAGCAGGGCGGCGCCGACCAGCAGCATGACCACGTCGAGATGGTCGGTGTAGAAGATCGCGATGATCGTGATGGCGCCGAGGTCGTCGACGACGGCACAGGTGAGAAGGAACGCGCGCAACGCGGCGGGCATCGCGCTGGCCGTCACCGCGAGCACCGCGAGGGCGAAGGCGATGTCGGTGGCGGTCGGGATCGCCCACCCCTTGGCGGCGTTCTCCTCGCCCCAGCTCACGGCGAGATAGACGATCGCGGGGACGACCATGCCGGAGATGGCGGCGATGATGGGGAGGGCGGCTTTGCGGAGGTTGGCGAGCTCGCCGTGAACGAACTCCTCCTTCACCTCCAGGCCCGCGACGAAGAAGAAGACCGTCAGCAGGCCGTTCTGTGCCCACTTGTAGAGCTCCATGTCGAGATGGAGGCCTGAGGGGCCGACGGTGGTCGTGCGGAGTGCCTCGTATGAGTCGTACGAGACGTTCGCCCAGACGAGGGCGGCGACGGTGGCGAGCAGCATGATGACGCCGCCGATGGTCTCCGCGCGCAACGCTTCGGCGAGTGTGCGGGCGTAGCGGACGGTCGGTCGGAGCGGCCACACTTCGGCGGCTCGGCGCACGGTCTTCCCCCTTGGTGTTCGGGTGCGAACAGGTCGTGTTCCCCGCCGACCAGACTTCCCGGCACACCTGGGCATGATCCTACCCAGACCCATCACCTTGGCCTTCCACGGGGAAGGCCGGCCCGCCCCTCGACCTCCGGCCCGCTGGTGAGGAAGGCCCGCCCGCCTCTCGAGTCCCGCTCGGCTGGAAGCTCGGTCTCGCCATCAGGGCAGAGCTGCCGGAAACTCGGCCTCGCGGGGCCGGTGGAACAGGAAAGACCCCGGCCCCGCGCCCAGGACGGGCCGGTGACCGGGGTCTCTCAGAGGTCCCCGAGTGAAGGGGCGCGCTCAGTCCTCCGACTTCGCGCTGGGCAGCTTGTCGGAGATCAGGTTCATGACCGTGCTGTCCGCCAGCGTCGTGACGTCCCCGATGCTCCTGTTCTCCGCCACGTCACGCAGCAGGCGCCGCATGATCTTCCCTGACCGCGTCTTCGGCAGCTCGGGCACCACCAGGATCTGCCGCGGCTTGGCGATGGGCCCGAGCGTCTTCGCCACGTGGGCCCGCAGTTCGGCCGCGATGTCGTCGCTCTCCTCCGCGCTTCCGCGCAGGATGACGAACGACACGATCGCCTGTCCCGTGACCGGGTCGGTCGCGCCCACGACCGCCGCCTCCGCGACCTTGGGGTGCGACACCAGTGCCGACTCCACCTCGGTCGTCGAGATGTTGTGCCCCGACACGAGCATGACGTCGTCGACCCGGCCGAGTAGCCACAGGTCGCCGTCCTCGTCCCTCTTCGCGCCGTCGCCGGGGAAGTACATGCCCTCGAACCGCGACCAGTACGTGTCGATGTACCGCTGGTCGTCGCCCCAGATCGTCCGGAGCATCGAGGGCCACGGCTCGCGCACGACGAGGAAGCCGCCGCCGCCGTTCGGGACGCTGTGGCCCTGGTCGTCGACGACGTCCGCGCTGATGCCGGGCAGCGGGCGCATCGCGGCGCCCGGCTTGCCTGCGGTCAGCCCGGGCAGCGGGCTGATCATGATGGCGCCGGTCTCGGTCTGCCACCAGGTGTCGACGACGGGGCAGCGCTCGCCGCCGATGTGCTCGCGGTACCAGACGTACGCCTCGGGGTTGATCGGCTCGCCGACCGAGCCCAGGATGCGCAGGGACGACATGTCGAACTTGGCGGGGATGTCGTCGCCCCACTTCATGAACGTCCGGATCGCCGTGGGCGCGGTGTAGAGAATCGTGATCTTGTACTTCTGGATGATCTCCCAGAAGCGGCCGCGGTGCGGGGTGTCGGGCGTGCCCTCGTACATGACGCTGGTCGCGCCGTTGGCGAGCGGGCCGTACACGATGTAGGAGTGTCCGGTCACCCACCCGATGTCGGCGGTGCACCAGTAGATGTCGGTGTCGGGCTTGAGGTCGAAGACGGCGTGGTGGGTCCACGCGGTCTGCGTCAGGTAGCCGCCCGTGGTGTGCAGGATGCCCTTCGGCTTCCCCGTGGTGCCGCTGGTGTAGAGGATGTACAGCGGGTCCTCGGCGTCGTGCGGCTGCGCCTCGTGCTGGTCGCTCTGCCGCTCGACCAGGTCGTGCCACCAGATGTCGCGCTCCTGCGCGGCGACCTCCTGGCCGGTGCGGCGGACCACGAGGACGTGCTCGACGCCGGGGGTCTGCGCGACGGCCTCGTCGACGGTCGGCTTGAGCGCGGAGGGAGCGCCGCGGCGGTATCCGCCGTCGGCGGTGATGACGAGCTTGGCGTCGGCGTCCTCGATGCGGCTCTGCAACGCGCTGGCGGAGAAGCCGCCGAACACCACCGAGTGGATCGCGCCGACGCGGGCGCACGCCAGCATCGCGACCGGCAGTTCGGGGATCATGGGCATGTAGATCGCCACACGGTCACCCTTGGTCACGCCCAGCTCGGTGAGGGCGTTGGCGGCCTTGTTGACCTCGCGCTGAAGGTCGGCGTACGTGATGGTACGGCTGTCGCCCTCCGGCTCGCCCTCCCAGTAGTAGGCGACCTTGTCGCCGTTGCCCGCCTCGACGTGCCTGTCGACGCAGTTGTAGGCGATGTTGAGCTCGCCGCCGACGAACCACTTGGCGAACGGCGGGTTCCATTCGAGGGTGGAGTCCCATCGTTTGGCCCAGGTCAACCGTTCGGCTGCACTCTCCCAAAACGCCAGCCGGTCCGCCTCGGCCTCCGTGTAGGCGGCGGCGGTGACGTTGGCGGCCGCGGCCAGGTCCGCTGGTGGTGCGAACCGGCGGTTCTCCTGTAGCAGGTTGGACAGCGCCTGAGGCTCGGTGCCAGGGGTCTCCGGGGCCACTTCATGCTCCTTCATATGGCCAGATTGAGTGTTGCTGTCCCACTTCACCAGGCCACCTGGGGGCACCACAAGAGGTCTAGACAGGTCTGTACCGAGAGCTTGCCGCTGACCAGGGCCGCTGACAAGTGCTATTAAACCGTTGTAATCCTGAAATCTGAGAATTACGGAATGGGTCGCGGCGAATTGCTAGCTACTGGCGGGTAAGGTCGGATCCTGTGAGTGACCCATTGGCAGTCATTGCCGACCTTCCCGGAGTTCCCGAAGCCGTTGAAGAGGCGCGCGAGGCCGTCGACCGGTTGTACCGGCACCGCGTTCTGCGCCGCCGCAGCCCCGAGGTGTCGGCCGAGGCGGCGCTGCGCGGCGCGCGGGCGTCGGCCGCGCTGGCGGGCCACGACGTGCCGCTGGACGTGCTGCGCAGGGGAGAGGCGTCCTCGCCCGTCGTGCAGGGCGCGCTGAGGGCGTCGGCGGAGCTGGGAAGGCTGGGCTCCACCTGGAGAAGCGCTCCGCGGCAGGTCCTCGCCAGGCTGCACACGCTGGCCGCCGTCGGCCTGGCCGCGCAGGAGGACCTCGGCCGTCCCCGCCACGGCTCCGGCGACTTCGCGCCCGACCCGCTGGGTCTCGGTCCTGTCCCCGGCGCTGAGGAGACCGCCGTCAGGATGGACGCGCTCGCCTCGCTCGTCGGCAGCCCGTCCAAGGCGCCCGCACTCGTCCTGGCCGCGATCGTGCACGCGGAGCTGGCCGTACTGCGCCCCTTCGGGGTGGCCGACGGCGTGGTCGCGCGCGCGGCCGAGCGGCTGACGCTCGTGGAGTTCGGCCTGGACCCCAAGTCGCTGGTCCCTGCGGAGGTCGGCCACCTGGAACTGCCCTACGCGGAGGGACTTCGCTCCTACCTGTCGGGCACGGCTGAGGGCGTCGCGGCATGGGTACGGCAGGCCGCCGCCGCGGTCACCTGGGGCGTCAAGGAGACCACGGCGATCTGCGAGGCGATGCAGCGCGCATAGCCGAGGGCTGTGAGGGTGGTGGCCTGGTGGTGTGGCGCGCGCGCCGGCGGCTGTGAGGGTGGTGGCCTGGTGGTGCGGCTCGCGCGCCGGCGGCTGTGGGGTGGGTGGTGGGTCGGTGCCCGCATAGCTGACGGCGCCCCATGAAGAGACGCCGTCCGCCGGCGCGTCACACCGGGTTACCAAGCGTGCAACTTTCATTCGTCGGAGCGGGTCAAGCCCGTCTCGACGCGCCTCCCGCGGCTGGTCGCGCGTGGGTACCCGGCAGACGCACCCGGACATGTCGTCCGTGTCACCTTTCTACGTCGAATCGGGGTCGATGGGAACCCCTTGGACCAAGACCTTTACTCGGGTCCATGGATCACGGAGCGTGATCTAGCGGTCTGTAGTCGTTCAACTACGCCCCAAAAAAACTAGCGAAAATTGGAGATTGCTCCTCGACGAAACTCGAGTCGATCGGGCAGCATACGGGGGTATCTCCCGAAACTGGAGCGACTGTGCATGGGATAGCTTTGCAAGTCCCTTGCCATGCTCTGGTTAAGTGTTGAAAGCTTTCTTCTGAAACGGGACCGGCTCTACCCCCCCGGAGCCGGACCGGTCAGGCGACCCCCGCTCTCCCCCCCGGCGGGGGTCGCCGCTTTTTATCCACAGAACCTCGTTCTGTCCCGCGCGCCGACCCGTCCCTCACACATGCTGTGCCTCCGCTCGTCAGGAGGCACCCATGACCCGACCCCTCGTCATCACCGAGGACCGCGACCTGCTCGACGACCTGGTGCGCGTCGCCGCCGCGGCAGGCGCCCAGCTCGACGTCGCCCACGCCCCCGCGCTCGCCCGCCCCTTCTGGGCGCACGCGCCGATCGTGGTGGTCGGCGACGACCTGGCCGACCCGGTCGCAGAGACGGGCCCGCCCCGAAGGTCCAGGGTGTTCCTGGCCACGCGGAAGCCCGGCGAACCCGAAAGCTGGCGCAGATGCGTCGCCGTGGGCGCCCAGGCGGTGGTCGAACTGCCCGAGGGCGAGCTGCGGCTGGTGGAGGAGTTCGCCGACGCGCTCGATCCTTCACCGAGGGCCGGGGTCGTCGTGTGCGTCGTGGGCGGCAGCGGCGGCTCGGGCGCCAGCCTGCTGTCGGCCTGCCTCGCGCTCGCGGCCGCGCGCCGCAAGCTCCGCACGCTGCTCGTCGACGCCGACCCCCTCGGCGGCGGCATCGACGTCCTGCTCGGCCAGGAGGAGGCGCAGGGCGCGCGGTGGGCCGACTTCGTCTCCCGCGAGGGCCGCGTGAGCTCCGCGGCGCTGCGAGCCGCCCTGCCCGCCTTCGGCGACCTGACCGTGCTCGCCTTCCACAGGGGCGAGGTCGCCGCCATCCCCGCCGAGGCGATGCGATCGGTGCTGGAGGCGGGCGGGCGCGGCTTCGACCTCGTGGTCGTCGACCTGCCACGCCACCTCGATCCCGCCTCGGCCGAGGCGCTCAGCAGGGCCTCGGCCACCCTGCTGCTGGTCACGGCCGACGTCAGAGGGGTGCTCGCGGCCGCCCAGGTGCTCGGCGAGGTCAGGCGCCACACCGGAGAGGTGAGCATGGTGCTGCGACCGGGGGTGCTCGAGGAGGCGGTCGTGGCCACCTCACTCGGCCTGCCGTGCGCGGGCCACCTCGCCGACCAGCCGCGCCTGGCGGGCGCGCTCAACAAGGGCGACCTGAGCCTCATCGACGGCCGCTCGGTGCTCGGGCACTTCTGCGCCACCCTCCTGACCGACCTCATGGCCGCATGAACGGCGTCTCCAAAGAACTGGTCGAGGCGGTCAGAGTCCGCCTCGCCCGCGCGGGAGTCGAGCCGAGTGCCGCGCAGGTCGCCGTCGCCCTGCGTGCCGAGAAGTCCGTGTACGGCGACGCCGAGATCCTGGCCGTGGCCCGCGCGCTGTGCGCCGACCTCATCGGCGCCGGGCCGCTGGAGCCGCTGCTGGCCGCGCCGGACGTCACCGACGTGCTGGTCAACGGGCCGCGCGAGGTGTGGATCGACGACGGCCGCGGGCTGCGGCGCACCGCCGTCACCTTCCCCGACGACGGCGCGGTCCGCCGCCTCGCCCAACGACTGGCCGCCGCGGCAGGACGCCGCCTCGACGACGCGTCGCCGCACGTCGACGCCCGTCTCGCGGGAGGTGTTCGCCTCCACGCGATCCTGCCGCCGATCGCCTCCGAGGGCACGTGCGTGTCGCTTCGCCTGCCGCCCCGCCGTACCTTCACGCTCACCGACCTGGTCGCCGCCGGAACCATCCCGCCCGAGGCGGTCGCCGTCCTGACGGCCGTCGTCGAGGCCCGGCTCGCCTTCCTCGTCACAGGCGGCACGGGCACCGGCAAGACCACCCTGCTCAGCGCCCTGCTCTCCCTGGCCGACCCCGGAGAACGCCTGCTCCTCGTCGAGGACTCCGCCGAACTCCGCCCCCTCCACCCCCACGTGGTCCGCCTCGAGACCCGTCCCGCCAATCTGGAGGGAGCCGGTGGCGTCGGCCTGCGCGATCTCGTACGGCAGGCGCTGCGCATGCGACCCGACCGGCTGGTGGTCGGCGAGGTACGCGGCTCCGAGGTCGTGGACCTGTTGGCCGCCCTCAACACCGGCCACGAGGGCGGCTGCGGCACCCTCCACGCGAACACGGCGGCCGACGTGCCGCCCCGTCTGGAGGCGCTGGCCTGCGCGGCGGGGCTCAGCCGGGAGGCGGTGCACAGCCAGCTCGCCGCGGCGCTCGACGTGGTGATCCACCTGTCCAGGCGGCGGTCCGACGGACGGCGGCGGGTCTCGGAGATCTGCCTGCTGTCGCGCAGGACGTCAGGGTTCGTCGAGGCGGATCCTGCCTTGACGTTCGACGAGCAGGGACGTCCACGCATCGGCCCCGCCTACACGGCCTTGACCACCAGAGCCTCCTGCGCCGCCTCCCCCTGACCCCGCCACTTCACGAGCAGTCACCGAACCCCGCCACCGCCTCACCTCTCGGATGTGTCGCGTCTCGGATGTGTCGCGTCTCGGATGTGTCGCGTCTCGGGTGCGTCGTGCCTCGGACGTGTCGCGCCTCGAACGTGTCGCGCCTCGGATGTGTCGCGCCTTAGGGAGCGCGCGCCTCGGAGAGGCCGTCGTGCCTTGGGCGGACCGCGACGGGGAGAGGTCACGTCTTGGACGCGCCGCGTCTCGGAGGGGTCGTGCACTGGACGCGCCGCGTCCCGGATGTATCGCGCACTGGACGCGCCGCGCCTTGGAGAGGTCTCGCCCTTGGACACGTCGCGCTTGGAGAGATCGCGCCTTGGACGCGCCACGCCTCGGACAGCAGGTCGTCGAGCTCGTCGCCCATCGATTCACAGGAGCACCCATGACCGTCATCGCCGCGCTCTGCGGAGCGCTCGCCCTCTGGCTGTGGACCGGACCCACCCACGCCCGCCTCCGCCTCGACCGCCTCTTCGGCGCCCCACCATCACTCCCGTGGTCGTCGTCTCTCTGGGACACGCTGACACGCCCGTCCGCCGCGCGCCGAGCCGAGTCCTGGCACGTCGCCTCGATCGAGCTGTGCCAGGCGCTCTCGGCCGAGCTGGCCGCCGGCCGTACCCCAGGAGAGGCGCTCACCAGGGCCCTGGCCGCCGTCGACCTCCCCGGCCCGCTGGACTCCTTGGCGGCAGCCGCCAGGGACGGCGGCGACGTGGCGGCGGCCCTGCGTGAGGCCGCCCCCGCGCAGGGCGGCGAAGGGCTGCGACGGCTCGCGGCCTGCTGGGAGGTCAGCGTGTCCGTGGGCGCGGGTCTCGCGGTGCTGGTCGATCGGGTCGGCAACTCCCTGCGCGTCGCCCAGTCCCATCGAGCGAGGTGTCCGCCCAGCTCGCGGGCCCCAGAGCCACGGCCAGAATGCTCGCCGCCCTGCCCGCTCTCGGCCTGCTCATGGCCGCAGGCCTCGGCATGAACCCGCTGGGGTTCCTGTTCGGCAGCCTGCCAGGGTTGGGCTGTCTCGTCGTGGGGGTGGCCCTCGACGCCTGCGGCCTGTGGTGGACCCACCGGATGTCGTCCCGAGCGGAGTCCGCATGATCATCGCGATCTGCTGCGCGTTCCTTGCCGTCTGGCTCTGGTTTCCCTCGCGGAGCCCCACGGACCGCCTCCGCGCCCTGCGCCCCACCGTCCCGCCCGACAGCGGGGAGCGGCCCTCGCCCGCCGACTGGTTCCCTCATCCCGTCGTCGTCAGTGGACCGCGTCCCGCCAACGGACCGCTTCCCGTCGGCACCGGCGGCCATCGTCTCGTCGGTACCGATGGCTCTCGTCCCGTCGGCACCGGTGGCCATCGTTCCGTCGGTACCGATGGCTCTCCTCCCGCCGCCGCCGGTGGCTCTCGTCATGTCGGTGCCGGGGGACCTCGTCATGTCGCGGGTATGGGACGAGGCCCGGACCGTCGTGCGGTCATGTCCGGCTGCGGGATCGCCGTCATCGTCGCGCTCCTCCTCGGCGGTCTCTCAGGCGTCATGGCAGGCCTGGTCGTGGGGAGCGCGGCCACCGTACTCGTCCACAGGAAAGCCGCCCATCAGTCACGCGGGGACCGCGAGCGCATCGCCGCCGACCTGCCGTTCGCGACGGACCTGATGGTCGCCTGCCTCCAGGCGGGCCAGCCCGTCAGCGCCGCCACCGAGATCGCCGCAGCGGCCGTCGGCGGCCCTCTAGGACAGCGCCTCGCCTGGGTGAGCGGTCAGCTCCGCCTCGGCGCCGACCCCGAACCTGCCTGGATGGTTCTCGCGCGGGAGCCCTCCATGGGTCCGCTCGCCCGCGCCATGTCCCGTGCGGCCCAGAGCGGCGCGCCCATCGCCGACGTGCTCACCCGCCTCGCGGACGACGCCCGCCAAGCCTCTCGTACGGCCTCCCTCGCTGCTGCCCGCAAGGTCGGCGTGCAGGCCGTCGCCCCCTTGGGCCTGTGCTTCCTTCCCGCCTTCGTCCTGCTGGGCATCATCCCCGTCGTCGCAGGTCTCGCCACCGGCGTCCTCATCCCTTGAAGCGCCGAGGATCCGTTGTCCCTGAAGCGCCGAGAGACCACGGTGTCCCTTGAAGCGCCGAGACCACGGTTGCAGGACCGAGACCACGTTCTCCCTTGAAGGACCGAGACCACGTTCTCTCCTGAAGGATCGAGACCACGTTTTCCACAACCTCTCTGAAGTGCGAGAACGCGTTGTCCACAACCCCTCCGCCCGTCCCCCGCTCATCCACAGAACCGCGCTCGGCTCCTCCTCACCTCCCGCCGCCCAGCGAACCTGGACCCCGAGCGCCGGACACCGCCCGGCCCCACCCCTGGGAGGCAACGATGCGACACCCCCGCACCATCACCCCGATCACCCTGCGCGTCCGTGCCACCGTCCACAGGCTGTGGACCACCCGGACCGCCCAGGCCGCCCGCCTCGGCCTCGACCGGGGCATGTCGACCGCCGAGTACGCCGTCGGCACCATCGCCGCATGCGGCTTCGCGGCCCTGCTCTTCAAGGTCGTAACCAGCACCGAAGTCCAGGAGATGCTCACCACCTTGGTCAACCGCGCACTCAACACCGCCGGCTGAACCTCGCAGACCCTCACCTGACACGTTCCGACCTCACGCCTGCCACCTCGGGGGCCACGGCCCGTACCCGGCCCCCGAGACCCCCTCCCCATCCACCGCGGAGCCCCCGATGCCTCGCTTCCCGGCCAATGGCCACGCCAGCCACGATCGATCCCCAGGCCCCGTCCCCTCGCCCAACCCGGCCACCCCATGACCAACGACCCAAGCCTTCGGCCGCTGCACCCTCCCTCCGATCCGCCAGGTCGGCCGGCGACGGTTCGCCTCGACCCGCCAGGTCGGCGGCACCCTCCCTCCGATCCGCCGGGTCGGCCGGCGACGGTTCGCCTCGACCCGCCAGGTCGGCCGACGACCGTTCGCTTTGACCTGTCAGGTCGGTTGACGGTCACGTGCCTCGTTCCAGCCGGTCGGCTGGCGGCTGTTCGACTCGGTCCGCCGGGTCGGCCGGTGGCTGTTCGCTTTGGCCCGTCGGGTCGGTCGACGGCCACGTGCCTCGTTCCAGCCGGTCGGCCGGTGACCGCTCGGCTCGACCCGCCGGATCGGTCGATGAGCATGCGCCTCGCTGCGCTCGGTCGGTTGATGGCCGCTCGCCTCGTCTCCTACCGCAGGCCGATGACCATGCGTCTCGTCTTCCACGGTTGGCTCACATCACACGGTTGGTTCACGCGCGCTCGCCCCGCTTCTCTCGTTCGGCTAACGAGGCCGGCCTCGGATGGGCGCGACCGGCCCTCGGACGACCGGCTTTCGGACGGCGACCGACCTTCGGACAAGGGCCACACTCAGCTGGACAGCACCTCCCGGCCACCCCTACCGGCGTGCCGATCGAGGGGCTCCGTGACTGCGGAGACCGCCGCCGTGCTCCCGGCCCTCATGGTCGTCCTCGCCGCGGCCCTGTGGGCGGTCACCGTGGTCAACACCCACCTGCGCTGCGTCGACGCCGCACGCACGGGCGCCCGAGCAGCCGCCCGCGGAGAACCCCTCGCCCAGGTACGCGAACGAACCAAGGCCATCGCTCCCCGCGGTGCCCGGGTGGACATCACGAGAGGGGCCGACGTCACCCGCGTCGACATCACCACCCAGGCTCGACCGCCCTGGGCCTCCGCCCTTCCTCCCGTGGAAGTCAGAGCCTCGGCCACCACGGCCACGGAACCCGGCGCCGCCCAACCCTGACCCTGCCGACGCCCGCCAACCGCCGTACCCTCACCAGCTCAGGAGTCGCCATGAAAGGCCCCCAGCCACCCGTCGCCAGCACTGCGGAAGCCAGACGAAGGACGTCATGCGACGCTCGTCGGACAACCGTGCGATGTGACCTCGAACGGCCGCCCACGCCGCGCGATCCACGGCGTCCACTGTCGAAAGGTCTTCAACGGCCAGTCGCACCGCGTGGTGGCCAGAAAGTCGCTGTGTCACGTGAGAGAGGCTCGGCGACGTTGTGGTGTGTGGCCCTGTCGGCCGTGCTGTTCACGGTCGCGATGGCCTTCGCGTTGGTCGGAATGGTCAGAGTCGCCCACCATCGCGCCCAGAGCGCTGCGGACCTGAGCGCCTTGGCGGCTGCCAGATGGGCGCTCGCGTCCCCGGAGAAGGCCTGCGCGCAGGCGTCCCGCCTGGCGGCCCGGAACGGCGCCGAGCTGGTTCGGTGTGCGCTTACAGAGGCCACGGTCGACGTGACGGTCTCCGTCGGCCTCTCCCTCCCCGGCGTCGGCGAACGCACCGTTCATGCCCGCGCTCGCGCCGGTCCGGCCATCGCCACCCCGGGTCTCCCGACGTCCTCAAGTCCGTGAATCGACCCGTCCACACTGTCGAGTCCACGGCTGTTGCACCGAGGCCGCGACCATGGCCGAGCCGACCCTGCCTCGTGTGGGATGGAGCCAACCGCAGGGCGGACTGGGATGTCAGCGGCCGGGTCGGGACGCCACAGCTGGGCGGGCCGGATTCTGACGGTCGATCCAGGACGTCAGCGCCCGCGTGAGCCGGCTGTTGGTCGGTGTCGGAGTCTGGATGGGCCGGGCGCTGGAGGGCGGGGCGGATTCCGATGGTCGGTCCAGGACGTCAGCGGTCGGGTGAGCCGGCTGTCGGGTGGTCGGTGTCGGAGTCTGGGCGGGCCGGGCGCTGGAGGGCGGGGCGGATTCCGATGGTCGGTCCAGGACGTCAGCGGTCGGGTGAGCCGGCTGTCGCGTGGTCGGTGTCGGAGTCTGGGCGGGGCGGACGCTGGAGGGCCGGCCGGGATTCAGCGGCGGTGCGCGCTACATGCTGGCGGGGTGGCTGGAATCAGTCGCGGGGCGAATCGGGATGTCAGGAAGCGGGGTGGGCCGGGATGTCAGGAAGCCGGGTGGGCCGGGATCTCAGGGAGAAGGCGGTTGCGGAACTCAGCGGAAGAACAGGTACACCGCGGCATCGCGAGCCAGGAGGAAGCCGACGATGGCGAGCGCCCAACTGACGGCCGATGCCGAGTGCTTGGCCATCCAGGCGCGTAACCGCTCAAGCTTGGGCTCCAGCCAGCCTCGTGCGACGCCACGAAGCCCGATGAGCACCAGAGGCGGCAAGATCATGATGAGGACATATGCCACGAGCAACGGCACCCACTGCGTCGCGGTCAGCTTCGACGTCGTCATGATCCCGATGGCGGCGAGGTACGGCACCATGGTCGCCACCTCGAGCAGCCCCGCGGTGAGGCCCAACGTCACCATCGCCCGGGGCCCGCCCACGCGTGGTTCGAAGCGGTGCTCGGGCTTGCCGAGCTTCTTGCGCCGTTTGGGGTCGAACCGGAAGCTCAGCGCGAACAGGCCGACGCCGAGGGCGAGCTGGACCATGTAGGCGCCACGGCTGTGCAGCACGTCACCGAAGCTCTCCAGCAGCGTGGACAGGCCCAGCATGAGCGCTACGCCGACCAGGAAGTAGAAGATCGCGACCGTGGCGAGATAGATCATCAGGCGCGAGACCTGCGACCGTTGCGAGGACAGCAGCAGGAAGACGGGGATCCCCAGAGTGCCGAAGCTCGTGCTGTCGACGATCGCCAGTGCGGCGAGGGTCAGCAACAGGGCGATTGTCATGATTCGATTCTTCCGGCCGGCAGCTCGGATCACCTCCTCCCGCGGACCCAGCGCGGCATACATCTTTGTGCTCACCCGGGCGCCCGTGCCGAAGGGGCCGTGGATTCAGAACGCCGGGCTACCGGAGGGTTGAAGGGCACGGCGTGGCGGAAATGCGGATGCGGTGCCGATGCGTGGCTCAGCAGGATGGCGGGGTGGGATCAAGCACAGGGATCGGTGGTGGCGGGAGGGGCGGCCACCGCGCAGGGTGGGTGGGTCGGCGCGTTCGGCAGGACGGCGGGTGCCGCTGTGCAGGGTGGGTCGGAAGGATGGCGAGCTGGGGCGGTCACCGCGCAGGGTGGGTGGGTCGGCGCGTTCGGTAGGACGGCGGGTGCCGCTGTGCATGGTGGGTCGGAAGGATGGCGGGGTGGGATGGGCCACTGGCGCAGGGTGGGTCGGCCGCCGCGATCGACAGGAGGCTGGCATGGTGCTCGTTCTACCGCCCCGTTCGGTCCTCGATGGCTTCGGGCTAGGGGGCGATCCTGTCCCGCTTCCGGGGGGTGAAGGGCGGAGCGTGCGGGTCGGGGATGCCGTCCTCAAGCCTGTGGACGACCGTGAGGAGGCCGAGTGGTCCGCGAATGTTCTCGCGCGGCTGGCCGGGGACGGGTTCAGGGTGCCGCGTCCGCTCGCCTCCCCCTCAGGAGATCACGTGGTCGATGGCTGGTCGGCCGCCGAGTTCCTGTGCGGGCGAGCCGGTCCGATAGGCCGATGGCCCGAGTTGCTCGCGGCGGGCAGAGCCCTGCACGAGGCGCTGCGCGGGACGCCCAGGCCGGCGTTCCTCGATCGGCGTTCGCATCCGTGGGCCGTGGCCGATCGGGTGGCGTGGGAGGAGGTGACGGTTGAGCCGCTCGCCGTACTGAGAGAGCCGTTGGCGAGGTTGGCGGCGATGAGGCGGCCGGTTGACGCGCCACATCAGATCATTCACGGGGATTTAGCCGGCAACGTGCTTTTCGCTGACGGGTCAGATCCCGCGGTCATCGATTTCTCGCCATATTGGCGACCCGCCGCGTACGGCGAGGCCATCGCGGTGGCCGACGGGTTGTTGTGGTGGGAGGCGGGGCCGGAGCTGATCGGCTTGGCCGACGGAGGCGACGACTTCCGCCAGTTGCTGGTACGGGCCCTCATCTTCCGGCTGTTCGCGCTGGACGGGTTGTGCAAGGAATCCGGGAGGGAGGTACCTGAGCGCGAGGTCGAGGGGTTCGTCTCCGCGACGGACGGCCTCGGCTGACGTTATGGGATGGAAGGGGCTTGAGAGGGCAATGTCGCAATCGAATCACGACTTCTTAGACGACGTGTCCAAGAGCGGGAATTCTCACATAAGGTCGCGCTTACTTCGGTCCATGCCGTCTGGTGTCGAGGTCTGTAATCTCGCGGACCTTTGTCGCTAGGCTGCACGACACCGTCGAGGCTGACGGTTGCGGATTCGAGGAACTGGCACTTCCGGTCGCCGTTTGGTCGCTCGTCGGGGGCGAGGGGTCGGGCGGTGCGAGGCTCTCGATGAAGGGGAAGCGTCGTGACGGCAGTTCGCAGGCTGATGGCCGCAGGCGTGGTGATGCCGATCGTGATCGGCGTCGCGGTGTTCGGCGTGGCGACGCCGGCGCAGGCGCGAGCGGATATCGACATGCCGTCACGGGTGACGACGAACGCGCCGGTCACCATTCAGGGCACCGTCGACCTGGCCTTCGACGCCGTCCTGTACGTCGACGGCACCGAGGTCGCCAAGGGCAACCAGCGCGTCACCTACACGTGGAACCCCGCCGAGCACGCCAACGGCAGCTTTCAGATCCGGCTGGTCCAGAAGGGCAAGCTGCTCGGCGGCAAGTGGGACGAGAACACCTCGACGTTACGGCAGGCGATCCCCGCGGAGCCCCCGTCGGGCGTGGCCGCCGCGCTGTCCGGCGATGACAAGATCGTCGTGACGTGGAGCAAGGGGTCCGAGCCCGACCTCCAGTCCTACGAGATCTCCACCAGCCAGTCGGGCTCGGTGGGCAAGGTGTCGGCCGACAGCGCGTGTTCGGGCGGCTCGTGCAAGGCGACGCTCGCCGTACCGGGCAAGGCCGCAGGCCAGCAGGTGGGCTTCACGGTCAAGGCCTTCAGGAGCGACGGCGAAGGCGGGATGCTCGGCTCGGCCAACTCGAGCGCGGCGTACGTGACGATCCCCGCGCCGGCGCCGCCCGCGCAGCCGAAGGCGGCGCAGACCAAGCAGGCACAGAGCGACCAGCAGGCCAAGAACACGCGGAAGAGCGTGGCGTCGTTGCCGTCGATCCCGCCGAAGAAGCGGGTGACGCCGACGGTCAAACCGCAGCAGACCGTCCCGAAGAGCGTGAGCAAGATGCCGGCGTTGCCCGCCACGGAGACGGACAAGAAGGGCGAGTACCGGCTCCCCACCGCCAAGCCCAAGACGTCCGACGACGAGACCCTGGTGCCGGCCGGCGAGGACGAGGCGGCGAAGAAGCCCGAGGCGGAGGCCGTCGACACCAGTGTCAGGGCACAGTCGTCGCAGTCGCCGATCGGGAACATCGGACAGTACGGCATCTATGTGGCGGGCGGGCTTCTCCTCCTGCTGCTGGCCGCGCACGGCGGCGCGTGGGCTCGCAGGCGGGCGCTCGCTTCCGCCGGTGGCGGGCCCGCCACCGCGCCCGCGCCGCCGACGGCCGACACGTCGCAGCCCGGCGACAGCATCCCGCCCACCGCGACCGCGCCGCGCCGTCCCGCCGTCGTGCTGGCGGTGGCCAAGACCCGCAAGCCGCAGCCGCACGTTCCCGAGCAGCCGGGACCTGAGAGTGCGGGGCTGCGCCTGCCGCTGTACATGAGCGCGGAGGAGGCCAAGACGTCCGAGCCCGCGGTACGGCCCGAGCCGATCAGGCTCGCGCTGCCCAGTTCGGCGGTGACGACCGTGGCGCCCGAGCCCGAGATCCCTCCGGTACTGCCGGCGGCGGTGCGGATCGAGGACCGCTGGGACGACTACCTGCCGCCGGCGCCTCGCTCGATGGAGGACAGCGGGTTCTGGGAGCGTCCGCAGCCTGGCGCGGGCGACTTCTGGGCGGCGGACGATGACGAGGCCGCGTACATCGGACGCCGGCACCTGGGCGGCGAGAGCTGACTTCCTTCCGGTTCGGGCCGCCGTCCGGTTAGCCCGCCTTCCGGGTTAGGCTCGCCTCCGGTTAGCCCGCCTTCCGGGTTCGGCCCGCCTTCCGGTTCAGCCTGCCTTCCGGTTCGGCCCGCTTTCCGGGTTCGGCCCGCCTCCGGTTAGCCCGCCTTCCGGTTCAGCCTGCCTTCCGGTTCGGCCCGCTTTCCGGGTTCGGCCCGCCTCCGGTTAGCCCGCCTACTGGTTCGGCCCGCCTTCCGGTTCGGCCCGCTTTCCGGGTTCGGCCCGCCTCCGGTTAGCCCGCCTACTGGTTCGGCCCGCCTTCCGGTACGGCCCGCGTCCCCAGAGTGGGACGCGGGCCGTACCGCGTTGAGGGGGTGCGCGGTGGGCGGAACGGCGTTGGGAGGAGACCTGGGCCGGCTGGGATGGTCAGGCGGGTGTTGTGGTGGCTCCGCCGGGGTGGGAGCGGGGGAATGCGCTAGTGGGGTGGGGGAGTCGAGTCCGAGGGGTCCGGCGTGGAGCTGGGTGCGCTGGGGGAGACGGAGCCGGATGTGGAGCGGGGGGCGGGTGCGGCGGAGGGCGCAGGGGCGGGTGCGGCGGTGGGCGCGGAGGCGGGGGGCGGCGGGGTGGTGAGGAGGGTGTCGAGGAGGCGGATGGCGCCGGCCTTGTCGAGGGGCTCGTTGCCGTTGCCGCACTTGGGCGACTGGATGCATGAGGGGCAGCCCCGCTCGCACTCACACGACGCGATCGCCTCGCGGGTGGCGGTGAGCCAGTCGGTGGCGCGGGCGTAGCCGCGTTCGGCGAACCCCGCTCCACCCTCGTGCCCGTCGTACACGAACACCGTCAGCAGTCCCGTGTCGGCGTGCAGTTCGGTGGAGACGCCGCCGATGTCCCAGCGGTCGCAGGTGGCGAACAGCGGGAGGAGCCCGATGGAGGCGTGCTCGGCCGCGTGTGCCGCGCCGCCGAGGTCGATGCCCTCCTCGGCCAGCGGGGCCACCTGGGAGGCTGGAAGCGTCCACCAGACGGCGCGGGTGCGCAGCGTGCGCGGGGGCAGGTCGAGCGGTTCGTCGCCGAGCATCTCACCGCTCTGGAGACGGCGTTTGAGGTAGGAGACGACCTGCCGGGTGACCTCGACCTCGCCGAAGTTCAGGCGGGCCGTACCGAGGTCGTGGGAGCGGAGGGTGGACAGCACGGAGATGTCCGTGACGTCGCGGGCGAACGTGCTGTATTCGGGCTCGGCGGACGACACCAGGGCGACGCCCGCCTCCAGGTCGAGGAGTTCGACGAGGAAGGTCTCGCCCTGGTGCAGGTACACGGCGCCGGTGTGGACGGTGGCGTGCGCGGAGGGTTCGTCGACGGTGCCGAGCAGGCGGCCGGTGGACGACTCGACGACCTGGACCGGCGCGCCGCCCGAGCCGCGGATGTCAGCGAGGTCGGTGGCGCGTTCGCGGCGGGTCCAGAAATATCCGGCGGGGCGCCGGCGGAGCATGCCCTGCTCCACGAGGTCGGCCGCCAGTCCCTCGGCGGTCGGGCCGAAGAGCGGGAGGTCGTCGTCGGTGAGGGGGATCTCGGCGGCGGCGGCGCACAGGTGCGGGCCCAGGACGTAGGGGTTGTCGGGGTCGAGCACGATCGCCTCCACCGGGCGGCCGAACAACGCCTCGGGGTGGTGGACGAGATAGGTGTCGAGCGGGTCGTCGCGGGCGATGAGGACGGCGAGCGCGTCCTGGCCCGCGCGTCCCGCCCTGCCGGCCTGCTGCCAGAGGGAGGCCCTGGTGCCGGGCCAGCCCGCGATGAGGACGGCGTCGAGGCCGGAGACGTCGACGCCGAGTTCGAGAGCGTTGGTGGTGGCCAGGCCGAGGAGCTCGCCACTGCGGAGGGCCTTCTCCAGGATCCTGCGATCCTCCGAGAGGTACCCGGCCCGGTAGGCGGCGATCCGGTTGGCGAGATCCGTGAGACCGGTCTTCAGCTCGGCCGACTCCTCCGCCGGCTCGGGCGTGGGGACGGCGGGCCCCTGCGAGGCGGGCCCGGGAACATCGGGCCCCTGCGAGGCGGGCCCGGGAACATCGGGCCCCTGCGAGGCGGGCCCGGGAACATCGGGCCCCTGTGAGGCGGGCCCGGGAACATCGGGCCCCTCCGGGGCGGGTGCGGGGACGGCGGGCCCCTGCGAGGCGGGCCCGATGACATCGGGCTCCTCCGGGGCGGGCGCGGGGACGGTGGGCTCGTGCAAGACGGGCGCGGGTGCGGCGGGCCCCTGCGAGGCGGCCGCGGGTGCGGGTGGCGCGGGTTCGGGTGACCCGGGCGAGGACACGGGGGGCGAGGCGGGTGCGGCGGGGTCTTGTGACGGGGGTGCGGGGGAGGAAGTCGGCACGGGGAAGGTGTGGGCGAAGTGGCGGGGGGTGCTGAAGGCGACGTCCTCCAGTCGGGACCGCGCCGTCAGCGCCACCGTCTCCGCGCCCCGGCGTGACCGGACGAAGGCGAGCGTCCGGACCTCGGCGAGCACCAGATCCGCCAGCAGGTCGGCCGTCTCGGCGGTGGCGGTCCGCCGTACCGGCGCCCCTCTCTCGCCCCGCAGGTCGGTCAGGGGCGGTTCCCAGAGCGCGAAGGTGGTCGCACCCTTCGGTGAGGCGTCGGACGTCACCTCGTCCATCTCAAGCCCCGTCAGCCGCATCCCGAACGCCGCGGGCTCGCTCGCGGTGGCCGACGCCAGCACGAACACCGGGGCCGTGCCGTACCGGGAGCACACTCTGCGCAGCCTGCGCAGGATCTGTGCCACGTGGGAGCCGAAGACCCCGCGGTACCCGTGGCACTCGTCCACGACGACCATCCGCAGCCGCCGCAGGAACGACGACCAGCGTGAATGCTGAGGTAGCAGTGCGCGGTGCAACATGTCGGGATTGGTCAGGACGTAGTTGGCGTGCTGGCGCACCCAGGCGCGCTCCTCGAACGGCGTGTCGCCGTCGAAGGTCGCCGCGCGGAGCTGGGCGATCCGCAGTTCCCTCAGCCCGCGCAGCTGGTCGGCCGCCAGCGCCTTGGTGGGGGTGAGGTAGAGGATCGTGCCGCCTTCGAGGGCGGCCGTGACCGCGGGAGTGAGGTAGGCGAGCGACTTGCCCGACGCCGTGCCTGTGGAAATGATCACGTTTCGGCCACGCCGGGCCAGGTCCGCAGCCTCATATTGGTGCGACCAAAGTCCCGCGATCCCCTGGTTCGCCAAGCGCGTAATCAGAAGGTCATGGACCCACTCCGGCCAGCGAACATTACCCGCTTGACGTGCGGGAACGTGCTCCACGTGGGTGACGCGCTCGCGGCGCGCGGGAACGCCGAGCAGGTGATGGAGGAGTGGACCGACTCGGTGTGGGGAGGAAGCGGAGGAACTCACTGGTTTCCAGTCTGACATCCATGGGCAAAGTGGCCGGGAATCGTGATTTCGTATAGACACAAGCAGCGACCGTGGTTGAATGCCGCGCGTCGGGGTCGGGCAGTTCCACACTGCCAGGCCCGCAAGGGTACTTTCGCAGGCGAGGCGCTGGAGGATCTGTGGATCTGAAGTTGGATCACCACCAGGACGACCGACTCACCATCGTTGAGGTCGAGGGTGAGATCGATGTCTACACCGCGCCAAGGCTGCGTGAGCTTCTGATCGACCTGGTGAACAAGGGGAGCTACCACCTTCTCGTGAACATGGAGAAGGTCGACTTCCTGGACTCGACGGGACTGGGCGTCCTGGTCGGCGGGCTCAAGCGGGTTCGGGCGCACGATGGCTCCCTCGAGCTGGTGTGCACGCAGGAGCGCATCCTGAAGATCTTCAGGATCACGGGCCTGACCAAGGTCTTCGGCATCTACGCTTCGGTCGACGAGGCCAAGGAAGCTCACGGCCGAGACAAGTAGTCATGGCTACCGTCGAGCTGACGTTCAGCGCTCTTCCCGCGCACGTGCGGACCGCGCGGTTGGTCGCCACGGCGATCGCCCGTCGCACCGGCGTGGAGGAGTCGCTCCTTGACGAGGTCAGGCTCGCCGTCGGAGAGGCTTGTTCCCGGGCCGTGGAGGCGCATCGCGCCCACTGCCCGGGGGAGCCGATCCGGATCGAGCTCAAGGACGACTCGGGGCGCTTCGAGGTCACAGTCAGCGACCAGGCTCCGAGTGACGAGATCAAGCAGGAGCAGCCCCTCGACCTCGGGGCACTGTCCGATTCCTTCATGTCCGGCTTCGGCATCGCGGTGATCGCGGGCCTGGCCGACGACGTGGAGGTGTTTCCCAGCCCCAAGGGCATGCGCATCCGCATGAGCTGGCCCGCCCCCACCAACGCGCGCCTGGTCTAGCCGCCCGTCCCGCCCGCCGATGGCGGGCGTCGCGGGAGGATCGCGCCGCAGGTCACCGCCGTGTGGGCGGTGTTCGTCGTGGGCTGGCGCGGCGGATCGGCACCGCGCCGCGCCCGCCATCCCGTACGGCAAGCCGGTCCGGCCCCACCCGCCGCGCGGGGCCGGCGTCCCTCCAGGGAGACGCCGCTCCAGCGCACGGGGCCGGGCTTCGTGACGCGCCGCGCACCGACATTTCGGTCTGACCTTAATTAGCACCCTGCGGCAGCCGTAACGCGCGGGAAATTCTTCCCTGTCAATACCAAATCGGCCCACTGTCAGGGACTTAGTCGACGCGCCGATAATTGGCGACCCCAAGAGCCTTCATATCCGCGGAACCCCTGCGTAGACTCCCGGCACCGGCCAAGGTGATCCGGCACAACAGCGGGACTCAACCGGAAGCGGCAGCCCATAACCCGGACGCCGCTGGAACCGCCCGCCGCATATCACAGCGCCGTCCGGGCAGGACGTACCCGTCTTGCCGAGGAGAACGGATGTCTAGCCTCTATCTGGCCGCCGAGCCAGCCTCAGCGCTGTCCCTGAGCGGAAACAATCTCACCATCGTCGTCGTGGTCGCCGCGGTGGCCTTGATCGCGCTGGCCGTGGCCGGCGGCCTCGTGCGCGAGGTCCTGGCCGCCGACCAGGGCACCGAACGAATGCAGAACATCGCACGCGCCGTACAAGAAGGCGCGGCGGCGTATCTGACCCGTCAGTTCAGGACCCTCGCGATCTTCGTGATCCTGATTCCGATCGTGCTGTGGTTCCTTCCCGGAGCGACCGATGTGAAGATCGGGCGCTCCATTTTCTTCGTGGTCGGCGCGGGCTTCTCCGCGTTGACCGGCTTCATGGGCATGTGGCTGGCCGTACGTGGAAACGTCCGCGTCGCCGCCGCCGCCCGCACGTCGGGTGAGAAGAGGGCGATGCGCATCGCCTTCCGCACCGGCGGCGTGGCGGGCATGTTCACCGTCGGCCTGGGCCTGCTCGGCGCCGCCGTCGTCGTCCTGATCTACCAGGGTGACGCCCCCGGCGTGCTCGAGGGCTTCGGCTTCGGCGCGGCGCTGCTGGCGATGTTCATGCGTGTCGGCGGCGGCATCTTCACCAAGGCCGCCGACGTCGGCGCCGACCTGGTCGGCAAGGTCGAGCAGGGCATCCCCGAGGACGACCCGCGCAACGCGGCGACGATCGCCGACAACGTGGGCGACAACGTCGGCGACTGCGCGGGCATGGCGGCCGACCTGTTCGAGTCCTACGCGGTCATGCTGGTGGCCAGCCTCATCCTGGGCAAGGTCGCCTTCGGCGAGCAGGGCCTGATCTTCCCGCTCATCGTCCCGATGATCGGTGTCGTCACCGCCATCATCGGCATCTTCGTCACCGGCCTGCGCGACAAGGACCGCAACGGCATGGCGGCCATCAACCGGAGCTTCTTCATCTCCGCGGCGATCTCCGCGGTGCTGGTGGCGGCCGCGGCGTACTGGTACCTGCCGGCCAGCTTCAGCGAGCTGTCGGGCGCGTCCGTGCAGTCCACCGCCGACCCGCGGATCATCGCCATCGGCGCCGTGCTGATCGGTCTCGTGCTGGCCAGCGCCATCCAGATCCTCACCGGCTACTTCACCGAGACCAACAGGCGCCCGGTGAAGGAGATCGGCGAGAGCTCACTGACCGGCCCCGCCACCGTCATCCTGTCGGGCATCAGCGTCGGCCTCGAGTCGGCGGTCTACTCGGCGTTGATCATCGGCGGCGCGGTCTACGGCGCGTTCCTGCTCGGCTTCGGGAACGTGACGATCGCGCTGTTCGCGGTCGCCCTCGCGGGCACCGGCCTGCTGACCACGGTCGGCGTCATCGTCTCCATGGACACCTTCGGCCCCGTCTCCGACAACGCGCAGGGCATCGCCGAGATGTCCGGCGACGTGGACGGCGAGGGTGCCCGCGTCCTGACCAGCCTCGACGCGGTCGGCAACACCACCAAGGCGATCACCAAGGGCATCGCGATCGCCACGGCCGTGCTGGCGGCGACAGCGCTGTTCGGCGCGTTCCGCACCGCCGTCGAGGGCGAGCTGGCGTCGGCCGGCGCGTCGGTCAAGAGCGCGCTCGGCGCGTTCCAGACCTTCAACCTCGGCATCGACCAGCCGAACGTCCTCGTCGGCCTGGTCATCGGCGCCGCGGTCGTGTTCCTGTTCGCCGGCCTGGCGATCATGGCCGTGGGCAGGGCGGCGATGCGCGTGGTGTTCGAGGTGCGCGACCAGTTCCGCAACAACCCGGGCATCATGGACGGCACGGTCAAGCCCGAGTACGGCCGCGTGGTCGACATCTGCACCCGCGACTCGCTGCGCGAGCTGGCCACGCCAGGCCTGCTCGCCGTGATGACGCCGATCGCGGTCGGCTTCGCCTTCGGATACGCGCCGCTGGGCGCGTTCCTGGCGGGCGCGATCGCGTGCGGCACGCTGATGGCCGTCTTCCTCGCGAACTCCGGTGGCGCGTGGGACAACGCGAAGAAGCTGGTCGAGGACGGGCACCACGGCGGCAAGGGCTCCGAGGCGCACGCGGCGACCGTCATCGGCGACACCGTCGGCGACCCGTTCAAGGACACGGCCGGTCCCGCGATCAACCCGCTGATCAAGGTGATGAACCTGGTGGCGCTGCTGATCGCACCGGCCGTGGTCGTCTACGCGGACAACGCCGTCCTCCGGGTGGGCGTCACCGCGGTCGCCGTGATCGTCGTGGTCGCGGCGATCATCGTCTCCAAGCGTCGCTCGGTCAGCGTCGCGCCCACGGAGAAGAGCGACAGGGCGCCCGAGTCCGTCACCTCCTCCTGACCTGCTTTCCCGTACGGCCCGCGCCACCCGTTGGCGCGGGCCGTCCGCATGTCCGGGCGCCGTCGCATGCGCTCCCTGCACCCCGCGTGGAGGGACGTGCGGGCGGGGGTTGAGTCATTGGGAGGGCATCGAGTGGGGATGGTGGGGTTTGGTGCGAGTCGCGAACGTCGGGTGGATGCGCGAGGGAGAGGCCGGAAAACGGGCCCATGAGGGGGAAGGGCGTTTACCGGGGCGGCGCTGCCAGGTGGAAGACTGTGGGGCATGGGAGAGCCTGCCAATTCCGGCGCGAAGACGCTGGTGATCATCCTGCTCGCCATGCTGGCGATCCTCGCGGTCATCGCCGGTCTGGCCGTGTGGGCGTCGAGCGGGGGCTGAGCGCGTGCGCACGCTGATCGTGCTGCGGCACGCCAAAGCCGCCCACGTCCCCGGGCTGGCCGACCGGGAGCGTCCCCTCACCGACAGGGGTGAGCGCGACGCCGTCAGAGCGGGCGAGGCGGTCAAGGCGCTCGGCCTGGCTCCCGAGCTGGTCCTGTGCTCGCCGTCCCGCCGTACCAGCAGGACGGCCGAGCTGGCCTTCCCCACGGTCGAGACCAGCTTCGAGCAGGACATCTACGAGGCCTACCCCGAGGACCTCTACGAGCTGATCCGTCGCCTCGACCCCGACGTCGAGACGCTGGTCCTGTGCGGGCACAATCCCTCCGTGCACGAGATGGCGATGAGCCTGACCGGCGGCGACTTCACCTTCAAGCCCGGCGCGTTCGCCGTGGTCGAGGTCGATGCCCCGTGGGTAGACCTGTGGCCAGGGGAGGGACGCCTGGTCACACACTGGGATCCCAAGGAGCACTGAACCGGGGGATCGGATGCGGGGGGCGATCGCCACGCTGCGCGACGGGTTCCTGTCGCTGCCCGCGAAGCCCCCTTGGCGGTACGGCCTGCTGTGCGGCGTGGCGGTGGCGCTTCCGCTGGCGGTGGGCGCGCTGGCCGGGCGGCCACGCGAGGGCGCGGTCGTCGCGCTCGGCGCCTATTTCACCGCCTTCGGCGACTCCTACGGCCAGCCGTACGGGGAACGGGCCAAGACCCTGTTCCGCACGGTGCCGCTGCTGATGGTGGGCTTCTGGCTCGGTTGCTTCCTGGCGCTGAACGAGTGGTACGCCGTGCTGGGCGTGGGGCTGGCCGCGGCGGCGGGCGCGCAGTGGAAGATGATCGGGTTGCCGCCGGTGCTGGCGGTGGTGGCAGGGTTCTTCAGCGGCCTGGCCCCGGGTGCCGTCCCTCCGTTGCTGATGGGGCTCGGCGGGATCCTGTACTGCGCGATCACCCTGGCGCTGTGGCCGGTGCGCAGGCTCGACCCGCTGAAGCAGGCGCTGGCGACGGCGAGTACGGCGATGGCCGACCTGCTGGACGGGTTCGACGAGCCGGAGGAGGAGTGGGCGCAGCTCCGCCGGCGGGCGGCGGACGCGCTGGCGGAGGCGGAGACCGCCGCGGCCGCCTTCCACAGTCCTGAGGACAGCGACCACTCGCCCGACGCGTTCGTGTCGTCGCTGACCAGGATCTTCCACGAGAGCGTCGCGCTGCGGTCGTTGCGCGCCCAGGCACTGGAGGCGGAGGCGACCCCGCCGGAGCTGGACGAGGCGGTCGTCGCGCTCTCCAAGGCGCTGCGGGTAGTGGCCCTTCCCGGAGGCAGGCCCGACATCAAGGCGGCGCTGGCGTCGGTGGCGCACTTCGCGGAGCGGGTGGCGGACGCGCGCGATCGGCTGACCCCCGTCCAGCGGGCGATCCTCGCCCAGATCCGCAAGTGCCTGGACCGTGTCGGGCTGGCGGTCAGGGCCGTGTCGGTGCAGGCCACCGAGGGCCTGCGGGCGCCGACGACGCTGCCGCACCTGACCTTGCAGGCGCCCTCGCTCAGCAACGACGCCACCGCTCATGCGATCAGGTCGGGCATCGCCGTCGCGATCTCGGTGGCGCTCGTGGTCGGCCTGCACGAGCACTACGGCAGGTGGCTGGTGTTCACGGTGCTGGTGGCGCTGCGCCCCAGCTACGGTGACACGATCGACAGGGTGGCCCTGCGGGTGGCGGGCACGGTGATCGGCTCCTCGATGGCCGCGCTGCTGCTGGCGGCCGTTCCCGGGCACGCGACGCTGGTGGTGGTCGTGTGGGCGTTCGCGACGGTGGGGTTCGCGCTGCGCGAGGTCAGCTACGCCTACTGGTCGGTGGTCGCGACGCCGCTCACGCTCATGCTGTCCGACTTCTCCATCACGCTCGACTGGGGCGCGGCGGGGGCGAGGGTGCTGCTCACGATCGGCGGTGGCGTGCTCGCCCTGCTGGCGGCCAGGCTGCTGTGGCCGAGGGGCGAGCAGAGCAGGCTCAGGGGCCGCGTGGTCGACCTGCTGAGGGAGCACGCGCGCATGGTGCGCACGCTGGCCGGGCGCGGCCTGGACGAGCTGCAGCAGCGAACGGAGGCGGCAGGCCAGGCGGCCGACCGGCTGGACGAGTCGCTCGACAAGGTGGACAAGGAGCCAGGCGGCCGGGCGTCCGAGCGGCTACGGCAGGCGGTGACCGACGCCCGCAAGCTGCGGGACGACGCGATCCTGCTGGGGGCGGTCATGAGGGGCGCCCCCGACGGTACGGACGCGACCGTCGCCGTGCTCGACGCCGTGGCCGACAGGATGGAGGCGGTGGCTCATGCCGTACGGCACGAGAAGGCGCCCCCGGAGACGGACGAGCTGGACGCCAGCCTCGCCGAGATGGCCGAGCGGGTGGACGCGCTCATCGAGGAGGCGTCCGCCACGGACGACATGGCGGTCAGGCGGCAGCTGCGCCACGCGGCCACGGCGCATCCGGCGCTGCGGACGCTGACGGCCGACGCGCTGCGCCTGACCGCCGACGTCACCGGGTGATCGCCTGCTCGCGGTGGCCGCGGCGCCCCGACAGGGCCGCGATGGACGACTCCGCGTCAGCGTCCGAGGGTCAGGCCGGGGTCTGGTCCTCGGCGTCGGCGGCCTCGATCTCGTCGCGGGAGATGCCGAGCAGGTAGAGGATCGAGTCGAGGTAGGGCGTGTTGACCGCGGTGTCGGCGGCCTGCCGTACGACGGGTTTGGCGTTGAAGGCGACGCCGAGACCAGCGGCGGCGATCATGTCGAGGTCGTTGGCGCCGTCGCCGATGGCGACGGTCTGGCTGATCGGCACCATCGCCTCGCGGGCGAACCGCTCCAGGGCGCGCGCCTTGCCGGGACGGTCGACGATCTCGCCGACGACCCCGCCGGTCAGCTTGCCGTCGACGACCTCGAGCGTGTTGGCCGCCGAGTAGTCGATGCCGAGGTCGTGCACCAGGGCGTCGGTGATCTGGGTGAAGCCGCCGCTGACGATGGCGAACTTGTAGTCGAGCCGCTTCAGCGTCCGTACCAGCGTGCGCGCGCCTGGGGTGAGCACGACCTCGTCGCGGACCTTGCGGAAGGTCTCCTCCGGCAGGCCCGCCAGGAGCTTGACCCTGCGGCGCAGCGACTCGGCGAAGTCGAGCTCGCCGCGCATCGCCTCCTCGGTCACCTTGGCGACCTCGTCGAGGCAGCCCGCGTGGGCGGCGAGCAGCTCGATGACCTCGCCCTGGATGAGCGTGGAGTCGACGTCCATGACGATCAGGCGCTTGGCCCTGCGGGACAGTCCTGAGCGCTGCACGGCCACGTCGACCTGCTGGGCGGCGGCCTCGGCGGCCAGCTCCACCCGCAGGGCGTCGGGGTCGGCGCCGGAGACCGACAGCTCGATGCAGGTAACCGGCCACTGGGCGAGGCGCTCGATACGGTCGATGTTCGCGCCCGCGGCGGCGATCCGTCCGGCGATGCCGCCGATCGCGGCCGGCGGCAGGGCGGCGCCGAGCACGCTCACCGACAGGCGGCCACGGCGGCGCTTTTCCTTGGTCATGGAGCCGGTGGCGAGGTCGATCTCCATGCCGAGGTCTTCGGCGACCCGCTCGGCCGCGGTCCAGAGGGCGCCGATCGTGCCGCCCGTGCCCGTCGATGGGCCTCCGGAGTAGGCGACGAGGACGCCGAGGGTGAGGCGGCCGCGGATGACGACCTGCTCGATGTCGGCCACGGTCACGGGGAAGCCCGAGAGAACCGAGAAGAGCCGCGAGGTGACACCGGGCCGGTCGGGCCCGGTGAGAGTGATCAGGAGCGTGCGCTGGTCCACATCAGGCCACGCTACTGGCACCGGCAGGATGCTCGGCATCGAGGTTCACCATTCGGACGGCTGACCTTGGGCGTGTGGCCATCATGGGCTGCCTTCATAGGTACATGCACCGCTACACCGTGGGACTGGCCCGCACGCCCGCTGATCTCCAGGCCGCCCAGCGCCTGCGCTATCGCGTGTTCGCCGAGGAGCTCGGCGCGCGGCTCGACTCGCCTGTCACGGGGTTGGACACCGACCCCTTCGACACCTACTGCGACCATCTGCTCGTCCGCTCCGGCGACGAGGTGGTCGGCACCTACCGCCTGCTGCCTCCGAAGCGGAAGGACCGCCTCTACTCGGACACCGAGTTCGATCTGGCGGCCCTGTCTCATCTGCGCGACGACCTGGTCGAGGTCGGGCGCTCCTGCGTGCATCCCGATCATCGCGCGGGCTCGGTCATCGGGCTGATGTGGGCGGGGATCGCCCGCTACATGACCGAAGGCGGGTACGGCTGGCTCGTCGGCTGTTGCTCGGTGCCGCTGGAGGACGCCGCCGCCATCATGGACAGGGCGCCGCTCGCTCCCGAGGAGTACCGGGTCAAGCCGCTGCTGCCGTGGACGGATCTCGGCGAGGGCTCGCCGACGTTCGTGATGCCGCCGCTGCTGCGCGGCTACCTCAGGCTCGGCGCGTGGATCTGCGGAGAACCCGCCTACGACCCGGCGTTCGGGTGCGCGGACTTCCTCGTGCTGCTGTCGATGGACCGGGTGGACCAGCGCTACCTGCGGCACTTCCTCAAGGACCCGTCATGAGCCCGTGGTTCCCGACCTCGCCCTGCACGACCACCAGATGCGTGGACGTGCCGATGCGGGCCGCGGGCGTGCTGCGCAAGGTGCTGCGCGGGCTCGCCGCCGTCCTGGTGGTGCTCGCAGGCGTGCCGCTGGCCCGCCTGGTCAGGGGTACGGCACGGCGACGCGTGACGCTGGCGTGGTCGCGCGCGCTGCTCAGGGCGCTGGGCGTCAAGGTGGAGGTGCGACAGGGGTTCGCGTTCTTCGCGGGCGCCGTGCCGTCCGCGGAGGAGACGCCGTCGGAGGAGACGGATCCCGCGCAGGGGGCACGGCTGGTCGTGGCCAACCACATCTCGTGGCTCGACCCGCTGGTGGTCGCCGCCGCGCTGCCGTGCAGGCTGGTCGCCAAGAGCGAGGTGTCCACGTGGCCGGTGGTCGGCGGCCTGGCCACCGGGTCAGGCGCGCTGCCCATCGCCCGCGACTCGCTGCTCGAACTGCCGGGCGCGGTGGCCAGGATCGCGGACGCGCTGCGGTCCGGCGAGACGGTCGCCGCCTTCCCTGAGGGGACGACCTGGTGCGGCAGGGGGAGTGGGACGTTCAGGCCCGCGGTCTTCCAGGCGGCGGTGGACGCGGGCGTGAGCGTCACGCCCGTCGCCATCGCCTACAGGGAGGCCGAAGGGCCGAGGACCACCGCTCCCGCGTACGTCGGGGACGACACGCTGGCCGCCTCCCTGCTGCGGGTGATCGCGGTGCGGAACCTCGTCGTCGAGGTCACCATCCTGCCGCCGGTGAACGCCGCGGACAGGAAGGAGCTCGCGGGCCTGGCCGAGGCGGCCGTCGCCTCCGCCACGGGCCGCCTGCCTCTGCCCCGCCACACCCCTGCTCCCGCCCTCACCTGAGCCCGACGGGTCCGGCGGTGCCGGGAACGCCCGACCCCGGATACGAGAACGCCCGCTCTCGACGAGGCGAGAGCGGGCGTCGGTTGAAAGGTCAGCGAACGACCTTCGTCGTGGCGCTCTTGACGTAACCGAATCCGGGAACGCCCAGGCGGTCGAGCTCCTCCTTGCTGAGGTTCTCCATGCCGGTCTCGACGTTGTAGGAAACGACGCCGAGAACGGCCTTCTGCGAACCCGCTGCCTTCTTCGTCAGTTTGGCGTCGAAGACCATGGCGATCGACTCGCCCTTCTTCACCGTGGCGGGAAGGACGCAGAACAGCTCACGCTTGATCAGCTCGCAGGCCGTGTCGTCCACGCTGGTCCGGTAGCTGATCTTGCGCAGGTCGACGCCCTTGGGGAACAGACCGCCCACGAACCAGGTGCCAGCGGTCGCCTCGTGCGGTCCGGTGTTGACGGCGGTGATCGTGTAGCGGATCTTGCCGCCCGCCTTCGCCTTCTTGGTCGCGGTGAGCTTGACGTCGAAGACGGAGAACGGGTCGGCGGCCGACTTCGCGGCCGCGACAGCGGCGACAGGTGCCGTGGGTGCGGCCGAAACGGGCGCGGCGGTGAAGGCAAGAGCGCCCGCCAGCGGGGCGGCGAGCATGAAAGAAGCGATGCGGCGCATTCACGTCTCCGATGAGGAAGAGGACGAGGATGCCCAGGTTTATGAGCCCCCGTTAAGACCGCAGATTTTTATCACGTTTGGCCAGGAAAGATCTACCTTTTATGGGAGAGGAGTAGGTGCGAATCCCCGAATTCATGCCACAAGTAGCCCTCTTGCAGGGCCGCCGCGTAGGAACGTGCCAACGTCTCCTCTCCCGCGATCGCCGTCAGCATCATGAGATGCGTCGAGCGCGGCTCGTGCAGACCGGTGATGAGGCCGCTGACCGACGTGACGCCCTTCGCGGGTGTGACGATGTGGTCGGTCCAGCCTGAGGCCGCGTGCACCAGCCCGTCGGAGCACACCGCGGTCTCCAGGGCGCGCACGACCGTGGTGCCGGCCGCGATGATCCTGCCGCCCTCCGAACGGGTCAGGTTCACCAGATGAGCGGTCGTCTCGGGTACGGCGAAGCGCTCGGCATAGGGGGGTTCGTCCTTCTCCACGGAGGCGACGCCGGTGTGCAGGGTGACGGGCGCGACCCTGACGCCGCGCGCCACCAGCTCGGTCACCAGCGAGGTCGTGAACGGCCGTGCCGCGCTCGGCATCTCGGCGCTGCCCGGCACCGTCGCGAACACCGTCTGGTAGTCGGCGAGGGGCCAGTCCTTGTCGACGTACGAGTACCGGATCGGCACGCCGTACGACATCAGGTACTTCTCGACGTCGCGGTCGAGGGTGGCCCGCCAGAGGCGGGGCGTCTCCCGCGCGACCAGACGCAGCGTCGCGCCACCGGGCAGCGGCAGCCACTCACCTGGCGCGCCTCCCGCGTAGGGCTCGAAGGACAGGCGGCGCAGCTCCACCAGCCACGTGCCGTCCTCGCGCGCGGTGGAGAAGTGCACGGCCAGCCGGTCGAGCCTGACGGCCGCGGGCAGGGTGGCGGAGTTGTTGACCACCACCAGGTCGCCGGGCGCCAGAAGTGAGGGCAGATCCGCGAAGGTGCGGTGGGAGTCGCCCTCCGCGTCGGACACCATCAGCCGTACGGCGTCGCGCGCCACCCCCCTCGCCTCCGGCGGCTCGTGTGCGGACAGCGCCTCGGGGAGCGCGAAGTCAGTGCTCATGGCGTTCCGCTCCTCGACGGCTCCGGCGCCGCGGGTCGACGGTCATGGGAGGCTCACCCTGCCGCTCGCGGGACGGCCCTTGATCAGGTCGTGCAGGGCGGCGGCGACGGCCGCGGGGTCGCCCGCGTTCGCGGCCTCCTCCTCGCCCACGGCGTCGGCGAGCATGCGGGTGTTCATCTCGCCCGGGTCCACCCACCAGACCGCCACGTCGGGCTCCTCGGCGGCCAGCACGTTCGAGAGCTGGTCGAGCGCGGCCTTCGTCGCGCCGTACCCGCCCCATCCCTCGTAGGCGCCGGTGGCGGCGTCGGAGGAGATGTTCACCACCGACCCGCGGCGGCGGCGCAGCGCGGGCAGCGTCGCCTGCGTCAGCCCGAGCGGCGCGACCACGTTGGTCGTCAACAGCTCGTCGAAGACGTCGAGGGGATAGTCGGCCAGGCGGGGCAGCGGGGTGGCGCCGAGCCCGCCGGCGTTGTTGACCAGCAGGTCGAGCTCGGGTACGGCCTGCGCGAGCCGCGCCCGGTGGGTGGGATCGGCCACGTCGCCCGCGATGGCCGTCGCGCCCAGCTCGGCGGCGGCCTTCTCCAGTTCCTCGGCACCCCTGGCGGTGAGGACGAGCCGCCATCCGGCGGCCGCCAGCGATCGAGCGAGCGCGAGTCCGAGCCCGCGGGAAGCGCCGGTGATGAGTGCGGTGTTCGTCATGGAGACGACGGTAGGAAGCGCGCACCCGCACGACATCGGGCGCGCGCCCGAGCCCGTGCTGAGCACTTCGACCTAGGACCGTAGGCTGAGGCCCGTGAGCCCCGAATCCGACATCCTGCGAGCGGTGAGCTCGGCCGTCCTGGCCGTCACCCGGCACCTGTCGGTGCGCGAGGTCCTGCAGGTCATCGTCCGCTCGGCGCAGCAGCTGCTCAACGCCAGATACGCGGCGCTCGGCGTGCCCGACGAGGACGGCTCCTTCGCCGAGTTCGTCGCCGAGGGGATCACCGACAAGCAGTGGGAGGCCATCGGGCCGCTGCCCCGCCAGCATGGCATGCTCGGCGCGATGCTCCGCGAGGGGGTCCCCGTCCGCCTGCCCGACCTGACGAAGGACTCCAGGTTCGAGTACTGGCCCAAGGCCCACCCCGTCATGCGTGACTTCCTCGGCGTGCCGATCCTCGACGGCGGCGAGGTGCTCGGCATCATCTTCCTGGCCAACAAGAAGGTGCAGGGCGGGTTCACCGAGGACGACGAGAAGCTGCTGACGATGTTCGCGGCGCACGCCGCGCTCGCGCTGACCAACGCCCGCCTCTACGAGCGGGGGCGCGAGCTGGCCATGCTCGAGGAACGCAACAGGATGGCCCGCGAGCTGCACGACGCGGTCACCCAGAAGCTGTTCTCGCTCCGGCTGACCGCACAGGCCGCCAACGCCCTGCTGCCCGTCGACCCGGCCCGCGCCGCCGTCGAGCTCGACCGCGTCCAGCGCCTGGCCGGAGAGGCGCTGGCCGAGCTGCGCGCCGTCATCGTGGAGCTGCGGCCCGCCGAGCTCGACAGGCACGGCCTCGCCGAGACGCTGCGCAAGCACGTACGGCTGCTCGACAGGCTCCAGCCGTGCCAGGTGACCTTCGTGGGCGACGAGCTGCCTCCGCTGCCCGCCGAGGTCGAGGTGGCCGTCCTGCGCGTGGCCCAGGAGGCGCTCCACAACGCGCTGCGCCACTCCTACGCCGAACGGGTCGAGGTCAGGCTCACGTACGCGTCAGGCAAGCTGGCGCTCCTGGTGCGCGACGAGGGCGTAGGGTTCGACGACTCCGAGCAGCTGCGGGGGCTCGGGCTGGTGTCGATGGGCGACCGCGCCGAATCCGTCGGCGGCAAGGTGACCGTGACGTCCGTGCCGGGACAGGGCACGGTGGTGCGCATGGAGGTGGGCGTGTGATCCAGGTGCTGATCGCTGACGATCATCCGGTCGTACGGCAGGGCCTGCGCACCTTCCTCGACCTGCAGGACGACATCACCGTCGTCGGCGAGGCGGGGGACGGGGAGGAGGCGGTCTCCCTGGTGGAGGCGCTCCGTCCCGACGTGCTGCTGCTGGACCTCAAGATGCCCGTCCTCGACGGCCTCGGCACGCTCGAACGGCTCGGCGGCTCCCCGACCAGGATCCTCGTGCTGACCTCGGTGAGCGACCGGTCCGACGTGGGGCCCGCGATACGGGCGGGGGCGGCCGGGTTCCTCTACAAGGACGTCGACCCGAACGCGCTCGTCCAGGCGGTGCGGGCGGTACACGGCGGGCAGGTGCTGCTGGCTCCCGAGGCGGCCTCGGCGATGATGGCGGCCGAGGCCGCGCAGGTCCCGCTGACGGAACGGGAGCGGGAGGTGCTCCGGCTGATCGCCGCAGGCCGGTCGAACAAGGAGATCGCCCGGGATCTGGCGGTGGCGGAGAAGACGGTCAAGACGCATGTGTCGAACGTGCTGATGAAGCTCGGCGTCCAGGACCGCACCCAAGCGGCCCTCTACGCCGTCCGCCACGGCCTGGCCTGAACCGTCACCCTCCGATCCTGGTATCCCCGGATGGGCGGCGGCCCCCGGGCGGTGTGTCCCCGAAAAGACCTGGGCCCCCGGACAGGTGTGCTTGTCCGGGGGCCGGTGCCGTCGGGGGTCTTCGACCGGGTTTCACAACCGCGCGAAGCCCCCGAAAGGCGTCAGGTGTCCTTCTTCTCGTTCCGCTCCACCCGCGTCGGGGACGGCGGGTTCCACTTCGGCGGCGGAGGCGGCGGGGGAGGCGTGTAGGTCCCGCTACCCGTGCGCCGCTTCTTCTGCGGCCAGACGATCTTCGTCCTGGTGTTCTTCATGTACAGGTGGCCCTTGAGGCCCATCCGGGCGAGTTCCTCCTGGTCGAGGTCCTCCGCGCCGGTGGGCAGGTCGTAGGCCACCACGCCGAGCTTGGCGTTGGCCGACCCCTTGGTGTCCTTCTTCAGGGTCAGCTGGAAGTTGAGCCAGGTCGTGCCGCCCACCGGTACCTGGTACCGCGGCATGCACAGGAAGACCTGACCTTCCCAGACGCACTGGGTGCCCTTCGGGCCGCCCCACTTCAGCGTCGGCACGACGCCCTTGGGCACGAAGCCGCCGATGCCGAAGTAGTCGGCGTCGTAGGGCCCGAGGTTCTTGGCCTTGATGTAGTACGTGATCTTGCCGCCGCGCTTCGTCGCCTTGTTGTACGAGACGCTCACGCTGAACTTGGAGAATGGATCCTTCTTGGCCGCCGCCACCACAGGGCCGGCCAAGGGCGCGACCGCCGCCGCCGCGGGTGCCGCCGCGGCAAGTGGGGCCAGTGGCGCGATCAGGCCAAGCCCTAAGAACATGCCGACTGCTCGGCGCATCGTGCAGCTCCCCCCTAACGGAACTGGAAATCCCCCATTCTCTAGGCGATTATTGCCCAGAGCAAAGATTTCGCAAAGAGTGATGATCTATCGTGATATGACGTTGCTTGCACACTGTGCAGTGAGCCGGTCACTCTTGCGACTGGGGGGAATCGCACGAGGGGGAGGGCTCAGGTGCCTGACAAGCACCCGTTACAGCCAGGAGACCCAGCCGAGCTGGGCCAGTACCGGTTGCTCGGGCGGCTGGGCAAGGGCGCGCAGGGGATCGTCTACAAGGCCGAGGGTCCTGACGGCGAACTGGTCGCGATCAAGCTCCTCAACACCAGGCTCGACGCCCCCGGCATCGACGCCGAACGGTTCATGCGCGAGGTCGCGGCCGCCAGGCGGGTGGCGCAGTTCTGCACCGCACAGGTGCTCGGCGCGAACATGGACGGCGAGCTGCCGTACATCGTCAGCGAGCTGGTAGAGGGCGTCTCTCTCCAGCGCGTCGTGCAGATGGACGGCCCTCGCTCGGGCGGCGCCCTCTACCGCCTGGCCGTCGGTACGGTCACCGCGCTCGCGGCCATCCACCGCGCCGGAATCGTCCATCGTGACTTCAAGCCGAGCAACGTGCTGCTGGGCCCCGACGGCCCACGAGTGATCGACTTCGGCATCGCCAGGGCGCTCGACTCGTCGATGACGCTCAGCAGCGGGGTCGTGGGCACGCCCGCCTACATGTCCCCCGAGCAGATCTCGGGTGAGCGGGTCGGGCCCGCGAGCGACCTGTTCAGCTGGGCCCTGACGATGACGTACGCGGCCACCGGCGCGCCGGCGTTCGGCCAGGACAGCCTGCCCGCGGTCATCTACCGCGTGATGAACGACGAGCCCGACCTGTCGGCGTTCCCCGACAGCCTGCGGCCGCTGGTGCAGGCGTGCCTGAGCAAGCGGGCGGAGGAGCGGCCCTCCGCGGCCGAAGCGCTGTTCTCGCTGCTGGAGAACCAGGGCGCGGCTGCCGAGCGGGACGCCGAGGTGGCGATGACCACGGGGTCGCAGGTGGCGGCCGAGGAGGTGACGCCTCAGGGGCTGTTCGACTCCCTGCCCGACGGCTGGGCGAAGCCGCAGGAACCCGCCGCCGACGCGCCTGCCGCGGGCCTGTCGCAGGCTGGTCAGGGCCGGCACCCGATCGAGGGTCCGCCTCATCCGGCTCCCCCGAGCCCGGGCGGGGCGCAGGAGGGCCCGTACGGCCGGCCCCCGGTCAACCCGATCCCCGCGCAGTCCACCCCCGGCGGGTGGGTGAGCCCGTCGGACTCCTACCCCGGCGGGTGGGCCAACCCCTCGGGTACGCCGTACGTTCCGCCGCAGCCGCCCGCCCCGCCGTACGGCCAGCCGTATGGACCGCCGCCACAGGCCTTCGTACCGCCCCAGCCGGGCCCCTCCCACCAGGACCACCCGCCACACCAAGGCCCCTCCTATCAGGGCGGCGTTCCCCCGAGGCCGCTGCACCAGGGGCCGCCTCGCGAGGGCCTCCCGCAGCAGGGAGGCCCCCAGCAGGGAGGCCCGCAGCAGGGAAGCCGGCCGCAGGGGCTTCAGAGCCAGGAGCCGCCGCGCCAGGGCCCGCCGTATGCCGGTGGGTCCGGGCCTGGCTCGCCGTACCCGGCCCCGGCGCCAGGCGGTACCCCTCCGCACGGCGGTACCCCTCCGCACGGGGGCGGTGGCCTCCCCGGCGCGGGCTCGCCCGACGCCGGCTCCCAGCGAGCGGGGGCCGGCGGGAGAGCGGGAGCGCAGGGTAAGGCCTCGCCCGCGCGCGACAACGACAACGACGCGTTCTTCAGGGAGACCAGGCCCGAGGAGCAGCGCGCGGAGGACTCGTCGCGCCGCCGCAGAGCGGTGATGGTCGGCGGCGCGCTGGTCGTGGCGCTCGCGCTGGCGGCGGGCGTCCTGCTGTTCGTGCCGCGCGCGTTCGAGGGTCCGGTGGATCCGTCGCCGAGCCCGCTCGCCAACGGGACACCCACGGCGCAGGCCTCTCCTTCCGCCTCCCCTTCGGCGTCGGTGTCCGTCTCGCCGACGGGTTCCGCTCCGCCGACCCCTGCCCCGACGGTCGCGCCCACCGGGCCGCCCGTGGCGCTTCCCGCGCTCGGCAAGCAGGACGGCAAGTCGCTGTCCGGCCACAGCGAAGCCGTCCAGTCGCTGTCGGCGATCAAGATCGGGGACGGTCTGCGGTTCGTGTCCGGCGGGCAGGACGGCGTGCTGCGCGTCTGGGATCCCGTCAAGCGCACCACCGTCAACAAGCTGCGCGGCCACGACAACGACATCTACGCGGTCGCCTGCGTGACCGTCGGCTCCACGCCGATGGCCGTGACCGGGGGCTACGACCACACGGTCCGCCTGTGGAACCTCAAGACCCGCAAGGGCACGGTCCTCGGCAGGCATCCGATCGCGGTGTTCGCGGTCGCGGTGGGCAAGGTGGGCGGCAAGTACGTCGCGGTCACCGGCGACGGCGACGGCATGCTGCGGTTCTGGGACGTGAAGAAGCGCAAGCAGATCGGCTCGGTCAAGGCGCACGCCAAGGACGTCAACTGGCTGAGCGTCGGCCGCGTGGGCGACCGCCCCGTGGTCGTCTCGGCGAGCGAGGACAAGACGCTGCGGGTGTGGGACCTGGCCAAGCGCAAGGCGTACGGCAAGACGTACAAGGGCCACAGCAAGGCGGTGTTCTCCGTCGCGGTGGGCCAGGTGGACGGCAAGGCCGTGGTGGCCTCGGGCGGAAAGGATGAGAAGATCCGCCTCTGGGACCCGAAGACGGGCCGCTCGATCGGCAAGCCCATGTCGGGGCACTCGAGCAACGTGTACTCGCTGTCGTTCGGCTCGGTTGACGGCAAGGCGGTGCTGGCGTCGGGCAGCACCGACGGGACGATCCGCCTGTGGGACCCCGAGAGCCAGAAGGCCCTGGGCCGCTCGGTGAAGGCGCACGGGGGCGGGGTGTACTCGGTCGCGGTCGCCACGGTGGAGGGCGCTCCCGCGGTGGTGTCGGCGGGCAAGGACAAGCGCATCAAGATCTGGCGCTTCGGTTCGGCCCCGTAACGCCCGACGCCGCCCGCGGAATCCCCGGGGCGGGTGCCTGCCGTACGGCTGAGCTCTAGGACCGGGGCTCGAAGACGGCGTGGTGGGCGGAGACGAGCGCGCGGCGGACGGCCGCGTCGAGCGAGCGGAGCGCCACCGCTCGGGCGGCGATCTGCGCGGACGTCAGCCCCCGCTCGTCGGCCATGCGCAGCGCCGTCGACAGGCGGGCGGCCAGCGCCGACACCCGGTGGGCGCGCGGCGGGTACCCGGGCGCCAGCTCGCCCCCGCCGGGCAGCTGACCTGGATGTCCCTGCAGCGGACCCTGCACGCCCGCCAGCGCCTCGGTGGCCTCCCGCATGGCGCCGGTCAGCTCCCGCTCGGCCTCCGCCAGCGACGGCAGGTCGGCCCGCGGCGGCCCCGACTCGTGGACGGCGAGCCGCACCCCCACGTAGGACGAGCCGCGCAGGTCCTGCGCGGGCACGAGCCCGACGACCCGATCCTTCAGCACGGCGATCGCCGCCTCTCCCGCCTCCACCGCGGCCGCGTTGAAGGCCGTTGGCCCGGAAAGTCCCAGCGGATCACCGGGAGCGGGCAGCGCGAGACGGAGTTCGGTGAGACCGTCGACTCGTAGCTCGGCAAGATAGCGGCGCAGCGGCAGCGAACCGACGACGACCGGTCCTGACAACTTCTCGACCTGGTCGGCGGCCTCGTCGAGGCCGACATGTCCGGTCAGCCAGGCGTTGCCCCACGCGACGAGCGACGGTGAGATAGGCGTTTGAGGGCGCACCGGTCCACGATATGCGCTCGCCCTGCAATAGGTTGGTCCCCGAGCGGTCCATAGGGAGGTATCAGCGATGGGTGGTCAGGTGCTGCGGCTCCAGGACGTGGGTGTCCGGCGGGACGGGGCGGCCCTGATACGCGGCATCGACTGGGCGGTCAACGAGGACGAGCGCTGGGTCGTCATCGGACCGAACGGCGCGGGCAAGACGACGCTGCTGCAGGTCGCCGCCACGTTGCTGTTCCCCAGCGAGGGCGCGGTCGAGGTGCTGGGCGAGCGCATCGGGCAGACCGACGTGTTCGACCTTCGTCCGCGCATCGGTCTGGCCAGTTCGGCGCTGGCGGAGAAGGTGCCGGCCGAGGAGAAGGTCATCGACCTGGTGCTGACCGCGTCCTACGCGATCCTGGGCCGCTGGACGGAGGAGTACGACTCCCACGACGTCACCCGTGCGGTCGAGCTGATCGACATGATGGGCGTCGCGCACCTGATCAGGCGGCGTTTCGGCACGCTGTCGGAGGGTGAGCGCAAGCGCGTCCAGATCGCCCGCGCCCTCATGCCGGACCCCGAACTGCTGCTGCTCGACGAGCCCGCCGCGGGGCTCGACCTGGGCGGGCGCGAGGATCTCGTACGGCGGCTCGGGACCCTGGCCGGCGACTACCGTTCGCCCACGATGGTGCTGGTCACGCACCACGTGGAGGAGATTCCCTCCGGGTTCACCCACGCGATGCTGCTGCGTCACGGCTCGGTCGTCACCCAGGGGCCGATCGAGCATGTGATGACCGCCGACAACCTCTCGCGGACGTTCGGGGTGCCGCTGGTCCTGGAGCGCAACTCCCACGGCCGCTGGTACGCCAGGCCTCAATAGCATTTGTACGGATAACGGCTGCTACAAGGGAAAACCAAATATCATCTTCGGGAGCCGGACCTACGACTCTCGGAGAGTGGACATGGGCACCGAGCAGCTGATCGTCGCGCTTGTCGTGGTCGCGGTGGTGGGGTTCGCGCTGGCGAGGACGGTCCGGATCATCCCGCAGGCCACTGCGGCGATCATCGAACGGCTCGGCCGCTACCATCGCACGCTCGCCCCTGGGCTCAACCTCGTCGTGCCGTTCATCGACAGGATCAAGGAGATGATCGACCTGCGGGAGCAGGTCGTGTCGTTCCCTCCGCAGCCGGTCATCACCTCCGACAACCTCGTGGTCTCCATCGACACGGTCATCTACTTCCAGGTGACCAACCCGAAGGCGGCCACCTACGAGATCGCGAACTTCCTCATCGGCGTCGAGCAGTTGACGGTCACGACGCTGCGCAACGTCGTCGGCGGGATGGACCTGGAGCGGACGCTCACCTCCCGCGAGGAGATCAACACCGAGCTGCGCGGGGTGCTCGACGAGGCGACGGGCAAGTGGGGGATCAGGGTCAACCGCGTCGAGCTGAAGGCGATCGACCCGCCCGCGTCGATCCAGGACTCGATGGAGAAGCAGATGCGGGCCGACCGGGACAAGCGGGCCGCGGTGCTGACGGCGGAGGGGCAGAAGCAGGCGGCGATCCTGACGGCCGAGGGCGAGAAGCAGGCGGCGGTGCTCAGGGCCAGAGGCGAGGCGGAGGCGGCGGTCCTGCGGGCTCAGGCCGAGGCGGAGGCCGCGGCGATGCGAGCCAAGGGCCAGGCGGACGCGATCGGGATGGTGTTCAGGGCGATCCACGAGGGCAAGCCTGACGAGCGGCTGCTGGCCTACCAGTACCTGCAGATGCTGCCGGAGATCGCCAAGGGCGACGCCAACAAGCTGTGGATCGTGCCTTCCGAGATGGGCAAGGCCCTGGAGAATCTCGGCGGCCTGTTCGGCGGCACGAAGGACACCAAGGACACCAAGGACACGCAGGAGTAATCCACCCCCCGCGAGCCGCCGCCACGGTGCCCGGTACGCCCCTTCCGACGGCCGCCCGCCTCGACACGCGCCGATGAGTGCCGACCCCGGAGCAGGGCAGATGAGGGCCTACGTCTAGGCTCTGGCGGCAGTGCATACGGAATACGAAAGGGGCGGGACGTGACGCCGTGGGAAGCGGTCGCGATCTGCGCGGCCGGAGTCGCAGCCGGAGCCATCAACGCCGTCGTCGGATCGGGGTCGCTGATCACCTTTCCCACGCTGGTGGCCGTAGGCGTCGACCCTGTCACGGCCAACGTGTCGAACAACATCGGCCTCGTCCCCGGCTCCTTCACCGGCGCGTACGGCTACCGCGCCGAGCTCAAGGGCCAGCGTGACCGTCTGGTCAAGCTGGGCATGGGCTCGGCGCTCGGTTCCCTGGTCGGCGGCCTGCTCCTGCTGGTCCTCGACCCTGACGTCTTCAAGGTCGTCGTCCCCGTCCTGATCGCGATCGCCTGCGTGCTGGTCGTCCTGCAGCCCAAGTTGAACGGCTGGCTGGCCGCGCGCCGGGAGCACGCCCACCCCGACGGCGGCCCGATGCTGTGGCTGGGGGTGTTCGGCGCGGGGGTCTACGGCGGCTACTTCGGCGCCGCCCAGGGCGTGCTGCTCATCGGTCTGCTCGGCGCCTTCCTGACCGAGGACCTGCAGCGGGTCAACGCCGCGAAGAACGTCCTGTCGCTGATCGTCAACGCCACGGCGGCCGTGCTGTTCACGATCATCGCGCCGGTGGACTGGTGGGCGGTGCTGATGGTGGCGCTCGGCGCGACGCTGGGCGGTTTCCTGGGCGCGAAGGTGGGTCGCCGGTTGCCCGCTCCGGTGCTGCGCGGGTTCATCGTGTGCGTGGGAATCGTCGCCATCATCAAACTGGTGTACGGATAAATCCCAGCTAAACGGGTATAAATCAGGGCATGAAGGGTGATCGGGTCGAGATCGTGATCGACGCGGGAGGCACCCCGCGCACCTACGAAGTGATCGCCACCAAAGCGGGCAGGCGCGTCGAAGTCGCCACCAGACGGGGCCTGGTCGAGGTCAGCGAGGTGACAAGAAGCGGCACGGCCGTACGCACCGCGCGCTTCATGTCCAGCAGGATCCTCGCCCTCGTCGAGCACCCCGCCGACGCACCCCGTCCAGCGGGTCAGCGGAAGTCGGCCGCGTGATCGGCGGCCCACTCCGCGAATGACCTCGCGGGGCGGCCCGTCAGCCGCTCCACCGTGTCCGTGACCTCCTCGGGAGCGGTGACGAAACTCCCCCAGGCGGAGACGGCCTCCCGTGCCAGCACGGGATCGCCCCACGCGGCCGCCATCTGCGCCACCGCCTCCTCGGGCGGCAACTCCTCCCACCGCACCTCGCGTCCCACGGCCGAGCCGATGATCCGCACCTGCTCGGCCTGGGTGATCGTGGCGGGCCCGCTCAGCACGGGAGCCTGCCCGACGAGATCGTCCGACAGCAACGCCTTCACCGCGACGGCGGCGATGTCGGCCTCGTGGATCAGCGAACGGGCCGCCGCGCCGTGCACCCACCTGACCGTGCCCTCGCGGACCTGCTCGGCCCAGCCGAGCGTGTTGGACGCGAAACCGCCGGGCCGCAGGAACGTCCACTCCAGCGGTGACGCCTGGATGAGGCGCTCGACGTCCTTGTGGAACATCGTGGAGTCCTCGGGAAGGTTCGCCGACAGGTAGACGACGCCGCGCGCGTGCTCGGCGACGAGGTCGACCACCTTGGCCGCCGTCTCGGCGGCGAAGCCGGGCCAGATGAGCAGGACCCTGTCGACCCCTTCGAGGGCTGCGGCCAGTGAAGAGGGGTCGGTGAGGTCACCCTTGACGACCTCCACCCCCTCGGGGAAGGAGGCCTTGGCCGGGTTCCTGACGAATGCCCTGACCTGGGCGCCTTCGGCGACGAGAAGGTTGACTGCGTGGCGGCCGACGTTGCCGGTCGCTCCGGTGACGAGAATCATGAGAACGACCGTAAAAGTTGAACGAAGGTTTAAGTCAAGGGGCGCACCTGGATGGTGCCGTCCTGCCGTACGCGGGTCTCGAAGGTGGGCGCGGGCGCGGTGGCGGGGCCGTGCTTGACCGAGCCGTCGGTCAACCGGAAGGTGCTGCCGTGCCAGGGGCAGACGACGCACGGCACGCCGTTCTTCATCACGATCCTGCCCTGGTGAAGCGGGCCCGCCAGATGCGAGCACTGGTCGGCGAGCACGGTCACACCGTCGCCGTGACGCATGACGAACAGCTGGATGTAACCGAGCCTGCGGGCCACGGGCCTGCCCTGGGGCAGGTCGTCGAGCTGGCACAGGTCGTGCCAGCCGAGCGGGACCAGGTGCGCGACCTGCTCGGCGTGGTTGGCGCCCGCCGCCTGCCGGTAGGCCAGGTGGCCGCCGAGGTAGCCGCCGACGGCGGCCGCGCCGAGCCCCACGAGCGACAGCGCCTTGCCGCCGCCCTCCCGCCCCGCCAGCCTGAGCAGCAGCGATCCGGAGAACAGGCTCACCGCGGTCAGGTTCACCAGCATGTGGACGAACCCCACCCGCTGCTGCTCGAGGTGCAGCGAGGACCAGTCGGTGATCCCGGCGGCGGCCGTCGGCAGCGCCCCTCCGATCCCCGCGGCGATCAGGGTCCGCGCGGCGCGCGGGTCGGTCTTCGCGAAGTCGAGCAGGGTCGCCGACACCCAGCAGCCGAGCGTCACGGTCGCCAGCGGCGGATGGAGCGGCTTGCCCGTGGGCACGCCGTGCAACCAGTCGCGGAACGTCCCCGGCCTGATCTTCTCGCGTACGGCTTTCGCCAGCATCCTGATCGGCCGGTCCATCGACCTGCTCTTCTCGAGCCTGTCGGCGAGATCGACCGGTCCCGCCAGCCTGACTTTCTCCTTCACGACCGAACCCCTACCCCAGCGGTAAGGGGGTCACTCGGACAGATGACCTCTGCGGACCGAGAGGTCGACCAGTTCGTACGCGTAGGCGCCCAGCGAGGCCGATCCCTCCTCGATGATCTTCACTTTCTCGCGCACCTGGTCGGCCCGCACCTTGAACAGCGGCCACGTGCCACCCTCGGTGTGATGGTTGGCCAGGATCGGGGCGAACCTGTCGAGCGCCTTGGCGAATCGCGCCTCCACCGTCTCGCGCGCCTCGAACTCCTCCCACAGCTCCCTGAAGAGGGTCGCCTGGTCCGGGGGGAGCAGCGCGAAGATCCGGTCGGCGGCGGCGCGCTCGGCCTCCAGTTGCGCCGCCACCGCCGCCGCGTCGTAGATGAACGTGTCGCCCGCGTCGATCTCCACCAGGTCGTGCACGAGCAGCATGGCGACCACGCGCTGGACGTCCGTGCCGGGCGGCGCGTGCTCGCCCAGGATCATCGCCAGCATGCCGACGTACCAGGAGTGCTCGGCGTCGTTCTCCCGCCGCGAGCCGTCCATGAGGCTGTTGCGGCGGATCACCCTCTTCAGTTTGTCGATCTCCAGGGCGAAGGCGATCTGGGTGTTCAGTCGGTCCTCTTCCGGGGCGCTAGTCACGCGCGACACCCTATGCATGACCAACGCGTCCGTCGACCGCAATGATCACGGAGGCCCGTTCTTCGTCACACCGCCTCGACGGTGACGGGGACCCCGTTGAACACGGCGTTGCCGGAAGGGACGTCGATCGCGGCGTCGTCGGTCAGCGTGTTCGCGCTGACCCCCGGATGCTCGGCGGCCACCGCCTGCGCGCTTCCCGCGTGGCCCCAGCCGTGCGGGAGGCTCACCACACCCTGCATGATCGTGTCCGTGGGCTCCAGCGTGACCGTGAGCCGTCCCGTGGCCGAGGTGACCACCGCCTCGCCGTCGAGCCCGAGCCGTGCCACGTCCGCGGGGTTGATCTGCAACGTGCACCTGTTGCTGCCGCCCACCAGCGTGCTGACGTTGTGCATCCAGCTGTTGTTCGAGCGCAGATGCCGGCGGCCGATCAGCACCATCTCGGGAGGAGCGTGCTCCAGCCGTTCCCTCAGTCGCTCCACGTCCTCCAGGAGCTGCGCAGGCGCCAGCTCGACCCGCCCGGAGGCCGTGTGGAGGGCGCCGGGCAGCCGGGGCTCCAGCGGGCCGAGGTCGAGTCCGTGGGGGTTCTCGCGCAGCTTGGCCAGGGAAAGCTCGTAGGGGCCGAGTCGCAGCATCATGTCGAGCCTGCGCTCGGCGCCCGTCTCGCCGTCGAACTGGAGCTCCACATCGGCCTTCTGGAGCGTCTGGTCGATGATGAACTCGTCCAGGTCGCCCTCGAGTCCCGAGGCGATCATCGTGAGCCTGGCCATGATCTCCGACTCCGACGGCCGACCGTCCAGCGGCAGGATGGGCGGCGAGTAGCGCGCGTAGTTGCGCACCGCGAAGCCCAGCAGCGCGAAGTCGTAGTGCCCCGACTGCAGGACCCGCGGCGGCGGCAGAATGACGGTCGCGTGCCTGGTCGTCTCGTTCAGGTACGGGTCCACGCTGACCATGAAGTCGAGCTGCTCGAACGCCTCGCCCAGCCGGGCCCCGTTGGGCGCCGACAGCACGGGGTTGCCCGCCACCGTCACCAGGAAGCGGACCTGACCCTCGCCAGGCGTCTCGATCTCGTCGGCGAGCGTCGCCACGGGCAGCTCGCCGTTGGCCTCGGGCAGCCCGCGCACCCTGCTCTTCCACCTGCCCGTGGTGTACGGCCTGCGGGACCTCGGCGTCTCGGTCGCCGGCATGGGGAACATCGCCCCTCCCGGCCTGTCGAGGTTGCCCGTCAGCGTGTTCAGCACGTCGACCAGCCACTGGGCGAGCGTGCCGAACTCCTGGGTGCAGGTGCCGATCCGCGCGTAGACGGCGGCGGACGGGGCGGCGGCCAGCTCGCGGGCCAGCCGGACGATCGTCTCCTCGGGCACGCCGGTACGGCGGGCGACGACCTCGGGGGTGAAGTGCCTGGCCGCCTGCCTGACCTCCTCCAGGCCGTTGACCTCGCACGACACCGCGGTCAGGCCTTCGGCGAACAGCGTGTGGACCAGGCCGAACAGCAGGTAGGCGTCGGCGCCGGGCCGTACGAACACGTGCTCGTCGGCCAGCGCCGCGGTCCTGGTGCGCCGCGGGTCCACCACGACCACCTTGCCGCCTCGCCGCCTGATCGCCTTCAGCCTGCCGGGGAAGTCGGGCGCCGTGCACAGCGAGCCGTTCGACTCGAGCGGGTTGGCGCCGAGCATCAGCAGGTAGCCGGTGCGGTCCAGGTCGGGGACGGGGATGCGCAGCGGGTGGCCGAACATCAGCCCGCATGCCACGTGCTTGGGCATCTGGTCGGCCGTGCTGGCGGAGTAGACGTTCCTGGTGCCGAGCGCCCTGATGAGCGGCGCGCCGTAGAGCGCGCCCGCCATGGTGTGCGCGCTGGGGTTGCCGAGGTAGACGGCGATCGACTGGCGGTCCTTCACAGCCGGGATGGCGCGGGCGACGGTGTCGAAGGCCTCCTCCCACGTCACCTCGCGCCACTGGTCGCCTTCGCGGACCAGCGGCTTGCTGAGGCGGTCGGGGTCCTCGTCGAGGCGGCCGAGGCTGGCGCCCTTGGGGCAGATGAATCCCTTGCTGAACGGGTCGTCCTTGTCGCCCTTCACGCTGGTGACGTTGCCACCCTCGTCGAGGGTGAGCGTCAGGCCGCAGACGGCCTCGCAGAGGGGGCAGGTGCGGTGCACGGTCGTCATCGCTGCTCCTGAGTTCGTCATCTGAACTCATCTTGTCCCGTACGGCAGGCCGTGGGAAGGCCCGGGAGCCGGGGTCTTCGGGAGCATCTCGTCCCCCGAAGACCCCGGCCCCCCTCCTGGATGGATCAGGCGGGAACGAGCAGTCTGGCGGTATCGGGCGGCTCCTCGATGTCGGCGCGGGTGGATCGCAACGCGACCCATCCGCTCCTGCCGTACAGCCGCTCGAGGCCTGGACTCACCGCACCGGCGGTCGCCTCGCGCCGGATGATCTCGACGATCACCAGATGAGCCCACCTGCGGTGCTTGTGGATCCTGACGTCCCGCGCGAAGCAGGCCGCCTCGATCTCTCCCGCGAAGGCCTCGAAGTCCTCCGCGCAGATGCCGGCTCTGGTGAGCACCAGCGCCTTTTCTCCCATGGCCGTGGGCGTGATCCACAGGACGAGCGGGATCCTGCCCGACCGGGTGTGCATGGTCGTCTCCAGGCAGACCCGCTGCAGCCGGTGACGGGAGGCGACGCACCACACGTGCGCGACGAGCCAGTTACGGCCCGCGCGGGTGGCGGCGGGCATCGAGATCGCGCTGGTGAGCGCGATGAAAGGGACCCATCGGCCGCCCCCGAACGCGCCCGCGACGACCACGACGAGCCCTACGGCGAGCAGCAGTTCGGTGCGGATCCGCCAGAGCCTGGCCAGCGCGCTGGAGCGCTCCGCCGCCGGCAGGTCCGCCACGGCGGGGTGAACCTGGTGCCGAGGATTGCGCGACATCTCACGACACCTCCTCGGGGACCAGCGAGGTGCGCGGCACCTTGAGCTGGTCGAACCTCGGGTCGCGGTACAGGCGGGAGCCGAATCCCGTGCGGCTGACGGTCCAACCGCGCCGGTGGGCGAACTCGTCGGGCTCCATGCAGATGTCCCTGTCGGCCCGTGCGATCCACCCTGCGACCAGGTCCCGGATCCGGGACTTGATTCGGCTGAGTCCCTTGGTACCTTGTGAGTACATAGAAGACCCCTTTCGCGGCATTCTTGAGGTGGACTTCTGGCCGGGCCGGGCGCTGAGTGCTCGACCGTCACCCGGGTGGCAGCCCGTCAGTGTGACGATTCGGGATCGGCGTCGGTCCGGCTTCGTGCTGAATACCTGTGTCGCCTTTATCTGAACGGCGCCGTTGCCGGAAGGGGCGGCCTCGTGGGCCGCGCTTGGAGCGTCTGCGGAAGGCTCCGTGTGCGTATCGTCATCTCGCCTTCCTGGCCTGATCGTCCTCCCGTGACCTGGCCGCGGCAATAGCTCCAGCGGAAGAAAATTCAAATTTCTTCGCAATTCCCGCCGGGAGATGCGGCGCACAAGCTGATGCAACTTGCATGCGACGTTGCAGTGACGCCTGAGACGGGAGCGAAGGTGGCCGCCCGCGTTCGCGGGCTTCTCTCTTGCTCCCACCGTCCTCCCGTGGAAGCCTTATGGCAAGTCTTCGTGCGAGTCCCCGTGCAACTTGCACGGTCTCCATCACACTTTCGTTCCCGATGAGGAGAGCGGACGGTGCCACCAGAGCAGAGCAGCCCGACGGTGCGCAGGCTCAAGCTCGGCCAGGAGCTGCGCCAACTGCGCGAGCGCAGGAGCATGACGGGCGCCAGGGCGGCGAGTGAGCTGGGCTGGTCGCCGAGCAAGGTGAGCAGGATCGAGGCCGCCAAGACCAAGCCGAGCACCGACGACGTCAGGGCACTGGCCAAGCTCTACAAGGTCGACGATCCGAAACTGGACGAGCTGCTCGGATTGTTGGCTGATGCGTATCAGCGGGGCTGGTGGGAAGATTACGAAGGAACCCTGCCCGGGGCGTACACCAGATTCCTCGGGTTGGAGGCGGAGGCCAGGTTCCAACAAGGCTGGGAACCCCAGGTTGTGCCAGGCCTTCTGCAAACCGAGGACTACGCGCGGGAGGTCATCCTGGCCACTCGCGGCATCGTGCGCATCACGCACAGCGGTGTCCGAAGCCGGGTCGAGGCCCGGCTCGCCAGGCAACAGCGCGTCCTGCACAGACCTGATCCGTGCACGCTGCACGTCGTTCTGGACGAGTCGGCCCTGATGCGGCGTTTCGGTGAGCCCTCGGTGATGCGGGCGCAGATGGAACACCTGATAGAGGTGTCCGTCCTGCCTCATGTGTGCGTCCAGGTGCTGCCGCTGGAGTCGCTCCATCCGGTCAACACCGGCGCCTTCATCCATCTGCGGTTCGCGGCTTTCGACGATGTTGTATATCTGGAGCAGCTCTACAACGCACGCTTCGTCGAAGACCTCGAGCTGGTGGCTGGATACGAAACAGCCTTCAACCACATCAGGTCGGAGGCCCTGGACGAGAACGAATCACGCGTCCTCATCCAGCGCAAAGCCATGATGTGGAGAAGGTGACGACGAAGTGTTAACAGGGGCAATGGCGCCCCTTTTACCCATTTGGGGAGAAAATGCACATCGATACCTCCAGGGCGGCCTGGCAGAAGAGCAGCTTCTGCAACGGCGCTTCCACCTGCGTCGAGGTCGCCAGCCTGGCCGACGGCAGCGTCGCGCTCAGGGACGGCAAGGAGCAGGACGGTCCCGTCCTGGTCTTCACCCCGAGCGAGTGGGACGCCTTCACGGCCGGAGTTCGCGACGGCGAATTCGACCTGGCCGCGCTTGCGGCGAGCGCATAAAGAACGGCCCTGGCAGGTTGCTGGCACAACCCTCAGGGCCGCTCACTTCAGCCCGCCCGCAAGACGAGTGCAGAAGATCTTCACATCATGACACACGCCGGCCGCGGCCCCTCCTGACCCACACCAGCACCCCGACCAGCGCCGCTGCCGCCGTGCGCGGCGTCGGCGCAGGCGTGGCCTTCCACACGCCGTCGAGGATTCCGGCGAACCGCGCGTGACGGCGATTCTTCGCAACCGTCATCCTGTGCTCACGCGTTCGCTCCCAGAAACGCCTGCCCGCCTCCGTCGCGAACACATCGTGCCGCGCGTACTCCACCAAAAGGCCTGCGCCCGAGGAGGGCTGACCGGCTCAAGGGACGCGAGCCGGGCCTGGTCACCCGAAGTCCGGCAGCGCGAAGCCTTGTGGTGTCCTCCACGCGAGATCACGCGGTTTTATGCCTGGGAGACCTTCGGGCGGATGAGGAAGACCGAGCTCAACCCGGCAAGGGCGGCGAGTGCCGCCAGGGCGATGGCCGTACCGATGGAGGCCTGTCCTGTGTGTCCCTGCATCAGCGAGATGAACAGCGTGCCGACCGTGGCCACACCGATCACCTGACCCAGCTGCATGACCGTGAGCAGGGCGCCGCTGGCGTCGGCCGCGTAGGCGGCGTCGACCTGCTGGGTGGCCATGTTGGTCACCGCGATCTGCACACCGAGCCCCGCGCCGATGAGCGCGCTGAGGATCGCGTACGGCAGGCCGCCCCCCGAGGCGGCGGCCAGCCCGAGGTAGGCGGGCGCCGCGATGACGTACCCGAACGGCACGAGCGTACGCTGCAGCCGCTGCGGCAGCCTGGGCCAGGCCAGCCCGACGGCGGCGAAGGCCAGCGCGCACGGCACCAGCATCAGGCCGGACATCAGCGGCGTCAGGTGCAGTTCGCCCTGGAGGTGCAGCGCCGAGGTGAACAGGAACGCCCCCCAGGTGGCGGGGCCGAACAGCAGCACCGCGAGTCCGGGCCGCATGCCGGGCGCGCGCAGGACCCTGGCGTCCACCAGGGGACGGCCGCCGCGGGCGGTCACCCAGCGCTCCACGCGGATGAACAGCGCGAAGACCGCGAGACCCGCCGCCATCGACACCCATCCCCACAGTGGCCAGCCGAGGTCGCGGCCGAGCACCAGCGGCACGATGACCAGCAGGACCGCCGAGGAGAGCGTGACCAGGCCGAGCGGGTCCAGTCCCGCCCTGCCGCCGCCCTGGTCGGCGGGGAGCACCCGAAGCCCCGCGACGAGCAGCAGCGCGCCGATCGGCACGAGCACGAGGAAAACGATCCGCCAGCCGACGCCGAATCCCAGCAGGATGCCGCCGAGCGCCTGGCCGACGACGATGCCCCCGCTCACCACCGCCGACCAGAGGCCGAGCGCCCTGCCGCGCGCCTCGCCCTGGTAGTTGCGCTGGATCAGCGTCAGCACCTGCGGCATCATGAGCGCCGCTCCCGCGCCCTGCGCGAAGCGGAAGGCGACCAGCGCTCCTGTGGACGGCGCCAGCCCGCAGCCGAGTGTGGTCAAGGTGAACAGGGCCAAGCCGGTCAGGAAGGTGTTGCGGTAGCCGAACAGGTCGCCGACCCTGGCACCGGTGATCAACAGGACGGCATAGGTGATGGTGTAGCCCGCGACGATCATCTGCAGCCCCGCGCCCGACGAGTGCAGGTCGGCCTCGATCGTGGGGGTGGCGACGTTGACGATGTTGACGTTCAAGATGGCGAGGAACTGGCCAAGCAGGACGATGGCCAGGAGGAGGCCACTGCTCCTTGTCGTGGTCGTCGCTGCGGCCGTGGCCGTGGCCGAGGTTTGGGTCATGCTACTACGGTGCTGGGTGGTGGATACTAGTAAAAAGAGTCCATTTATCCCGGTATTGGTGGCACCCGGATGAGTAAGCGACGCGATGACCTGTCGGCCTTCCTGCGCTCCCGCCGCGAACGGGTGTCGCCCGAGATGGCGGGGCTGCCGCCCGGCACCCGCAGGCGTACTCCCGGCCTGCGCAGGGAAGAGGTCGCCCAGCTCGCAGGCGTGGGCGTCACCTGGTACACGTGGCTGGAGCAGGGCCGGCCCATCAACGTCAGCCTGCAGGTCCTCGACTCCATCGCGCGCACACTGATGCTCGACACCGCCGAGCGCCAGCAGCTCTACCTGCTGGCGGGACACGCCGTCGCCTCCCCCGTGCACGACTCCACCCGTGTCACGCCCGCCATGCAGGAGATCATCGACAGGCTCAGCCCGTTGCCCGCGTCGTTCAGCACGAGCCGCCATGACGTCCTGGCCTGGAACCCGGCCTACGCCGCGCTCTTCCCCGAACTGGTCGGCGCCCCCGAGGAGGAGCGCAACACGCTGTGGCAGTGCTTCGTCAACGCCGAGTGGCGGACCGCGCTCGTCGACAGGGAGCAGGAACTGCACGGCAGCGTCGCCGTCTTCCGCGGGGCCTACACCCGCCACGCCGACGACCCCATGTGGCGCGACTTCGTGAAGCGGCTGTCGGCGGCCAGCCCCGAGTTCGCCAGGCTGTGGGCCACCCACGACGTGGCCGACCCCCGTTCGAGGGAGAAGACGTTCGACAACGACATGGTGGGGCGGCTGCGGTTCACGAGCACCATGTTCAACTGCACGGGCGCCCCCGAGACCCGGATGATCGTTTACACTCCGGTCGACGAGGCCACACATTCGGCCGTGGTGTGGCTCACCGCGCACAGCGAGCGCGCGCATGGCATGCTCGGTGCCTGAAACCGGGAGGGTGAATGAGAGCGAGCCGCGCTGTGGCCGTTGCTGGCGTCGCGATCGCGCTGACCGCCTGTTCGGCGGCGAAAGGCGATCCCGTCACGGATGTGGCGGAGAAGCCGACGATTTCCCCGAGCCTGCTGCAGGAGCCGGAGCGCACGCCGTACACGATCTCCTTCGGTGGTGACGTGCACTTCGAGGGCGTGCTGAGGGGCAGGCTCAACAACCCGCGCACCGCGCTCGGCCCGATCGCCAAGGTGCTCAAGTCGTCGGATCTGGCGATGGTCAACCTGGAGACGGCGATCACCACCGCCGGCACCCCCGCGCCGGGCAAGCAGTACACCTTCCGCGCGCCCGCCTCTGCCTTCACGGCGCTCAAGGCCGCGGGCGTGGACGTGGTCTCGATGGCCAACAACCACGGCATGGACTACATGGAGAGCGGCCTGACCGACTCGCTCGCCGCGATCAAAAGGTCCAAGTTCCCCGTCGTGGGCATCGGCAGGAACGAGACCGAGGCCTACCGGCCCTACCGCGTCACGGTCAACGGCAACCGCGTGGCGATCATCGGCGCCACCCAGGTGCTCGACGCCGAGTTCATCCAGTCGTGGACCGCCTCGGGCGACAAGGGCGGGCTGGCCTCGGCGAAGAACGAGGCCCGCCTGATCCGTGCGGTACGGCAGGCCCGCAAGAGCGCCGACACGGTGATCGTGCACCTCCACTGGGGCACCGAGATGCAGAAGTGTCCCAACCCCGCCCAGCGTCTGCTGGCCCCCAAGCTGGTCAAGGCCGGAGCGGACGTCATCGTCGGCGGCCACGCGCACATCCTGCTCGGCAGCGGCTTCATCGGCAACTCCTACGTCAACTACGGCCTGGGCAACTTCGTCTTCTACAACTGGGGCCCCGAGACCGGCAGGACAGGCGTGCTCACGCTCACGATCGACGGGCGCAAGGTGATCAAGGACAGGTGGACGCCCGCGACCATCCAGGGCGGCGTGCCGATCCCGCTGACCGGGGCGGCCAGGATCCAGGCCGTCTCCGGCTGGAAGGACCTGCGTTCGTGCACGGGTCTGGCCGGGAGCCCGGCCGACAGTTAACTTTGGACCGTGCGTCTAATAGATTCCGGTGAGGTGCGATTAGCCGTCTACGAGCAGGGCGACCCCGCCGGCCCGACGATCCTGTTCCTGCACGGCTACCCCGACGACCACCGCGTGTGGGACCAGGTCGTCCGGCGGCTGGAGGGCGGCCACCACATCGTCCGCTACGACGTGCGGGGAAGCGGTGGGTCCTCCGCGCCCCGCTCCGTCAGCGGCTACCGGCTCGAACGGCTCGCCGCCGACATGGACGCCGTGCTCGACGCCGTCGGCAAGCCCCAGGTGCACCTCGTCGCCCACGACTGGGGCTCCATCCAGGGCTGGTACGTGGCCGGCAGGAGCGACAGGCTCGCCTCCTTCACCACGATCGGCGGTCCCGGGCTCGACCAGACCGCCGCGTTCTTCCGCCAGGCGGGCCGTACCCGGGTGCTCGGGCAGCTGCTGCGGTCCTGGTACATCGCAGGTTTCCAGCTCCCGGTGCTCCCCGAGCTGGTCATGGGCGCGCTCGCCCCCGCGCTCGGCGCCACCGCCGCAGACGCCCGCAACGGGCTCGACCTCTACCGCGCCAACATGCTCAACCGCCTGCGACGGCCCGGCGACCCGCGCGTGAACACGCCCGTGCAGCTCATCGAATGCACCCGCGACCCCTTCGTCTCGCCCTGGCTGCTCGCCTCGCTACGGCAGTGGGCGCCGGTGTTCAGGCGCGAACGGATCGCCGCCGACCACTGGGCGCAGCGCACGCAGCCCGAAGCGGTGGCCAAGCTGGTCGCCGAGTTCGTCGACTCGCGGAACAAAACGTGAGCGGCATTCCACGCGGTTCTACAATCCCGGTTTTCCCGGCGACGCCCGGCGCATTGGGGGCAAGATGAAGTCCGTGTCATCTCTGCCGGTAGACGAGGACGGCACCGAGCTCGCTCCGCTCCGCCGTCAGCCCACGCAGCGCCGTAGCGCTCGCAGGGTCGAGCGGATGCTCGACGCCTGCGCCCACCTGCTCGACGACGTCGGCTACGAAGCCCTCTCGACGACCCGCATCGCCGAACGCGCAGGAGTCGCGATCGGGTCCGTCTACCAGTTCTTCCCCGACAAGCGGGCCATCACCCAGGAGCTGACCCGGCGCAACGTCGAGCTGTTCGTCTCCAGGGTCGGCGCCCGCTTCCTCGACGAGGACTACAGGGGGTGGTGGGACGCCGTCGACGCGATCATCGACGAGTACGTCGCCATGCACAGGAGCGTTCCCGGCTTCAAGAGCCTCCACTTCGGCGACGTCGTCGACCTCAACCTGCTCGACTCCGACTCCGAGAACAACATGGTGATCGCGGGCCGGCTGCGCGGGCTGCTGCTCCAGGAGTACGGCCTGGCCGACAGCGAGGAGCTCGACGTCGCCATCCTGGTGGCCGTCGAGGCGGGCGACGCCGTGCTCAAGCTGGCCTTCCGCCGCGACCCTGCGGGCGCGCCCGACATCATCGAGGCCGCCAAGCAGCTCGTCAGGTCGTTCCTGTCGCGCAGGCTCAGTCCCCGCCGGCCACGCCAGGCGTGATCGGCTCCGACTGATCCCGGCGGGCATGCCGCTCGCCGTCCGTCCCCGGCGCGGGCACGAACGCCCGCGACGGGGGACGTTTCGCCTTCAGACGGGTGGCGGGACCGGGGGAACAGGGACGGGGAAGCGACACCATCTCGATCTTGTTCGCGAGTCGCGCCTCCATCATCGCCACTCTTCGCTCGGCCGACTCCACGGCCTCCATCCGGGCGGAGAAATATCCGGCGGCGCCCGGGATGACGGTCGACAACACGGCTGCACAGGCGATCATGAAGGTGAAATGCTTGGCCATGCCCAGCCCCTTCCGCCCCTGATGACGTGAGCCTTATATGCCCTTGGTCCTGTAGGGACACGCGGTGTGTAGTGGGGTTTGCACGAATCGTTGCCGAAGCTGTGCACTGGCGGTGATGTGCATTGTCCAGGCAAACCGGGGACCACCTCGGTAGTCTCGCGGTGTGGCGCATGTGACCCGTGAGCACCTTGATCGAATGCTCGAGCAGGCCCTTCTGGCGGACGACCATAGTTCGCTGGCCAGGCAGCTCGGCGAGCTCGCCCTCACCTACTCCTCGGGCGACATCTCGCGCGCGGCCATCTTCGCGCTGGCCGCCGAGGAGTGGAAGCAGGCGGGGCAGCCGGACCGGGCGCTCGAATGCTTCCAGCGGGCGGTCGAGGACGGCGGCGAGTCGATGATCGATCCGCGGGCGGGCATCGCCGACACGCTTTTCGAGCTCGACAGGCCAGGGGAGGCGCGCGAGGTCATCGAGGCGCTCAGGGCGGAGGGCACCACGACGCCCGCCACGGCGCACAACATCGCCGAGACGCTCGTGGCGTACGGGGACCTGCAGGGCGGCCTCGAGTGGGCGACCCAGGCGGTGCTCGTGTGCGCCGAGGACGACCCCGAGCACGTCGCCCTGCTCCGCACCCGCTACCGCATCAGGCTCGACCTGGGCCTGCCGGAGGACGAACTCGACTCGCTCGTCTCCTGACCCGCCCGCCGTACTCCGCTCCGGCCTCGTCACGCCGGACTTCCTCGGTCAGGCGCACGTTTGAAGCCGCCCGGCCTCAGGTGAGGGTTTCGCCTTCCCGTCATCCCCGAGGACCTCGGCCGTCGGCGACGGTGCGGGCTCTCAGGCTCCAATGGCAAGGGTTCCCGTCTCCAGGGCCTCCCGAAGGGTCAGGGCGCCGGAGACGGGGAAGGGCCGTGCCCGGGAAAGGGGGCACGGCCCTGATCTATGTGGACCCGCGGACAGGAGGGCGCGCTCCTGTCCGGCAGGCGGAAACGGGCGCTCAGCCCTGGTCGAGGATCGGGCTCAGCTCCGGCACGCGCACGGTGCCTGTCACCCTCGACACGTCGTCCAGCGGCAGCGACCCCTCGGGCACGAGCTCCTTGACCTCCCCGACGACCGCGTCGAGCGGTACGGACGTGTCGGCCGGTGCCTTCACGGAAGTCTTCCCGATCGCCTCGGGCAGCAAGGGCTTGGACACCGGCGGCAGGGCCGGCAGCATCGGGAGGACGGGGAGCTTGTCGGCGTTGGGCAGCGAAGGCAGCCCTCCCAGATCGGGCGAGGCGGCCAGATGCGAGGTCTCAGGCAGGCCCGCCTCGCTGGGCAGCCCTGCGGGGAGCGAGGGATGTCCCGCACCCGCGGCCACGCCGGCCATGTCGGCGACGCTGAAGACCGCGGTCGAGCGGGCCATGCCGGGCAGGCCCAGCTTCTTGGCGAGCTGCTCGGCCGCGATCGCCGCCTCGGAGTTCGCGGGAACGGTCATCGAGGTGTGCGTGGCCTGGGCCCTGAACTCCGCCGCTTCGTCGCAGAACGAGGCCAACGTCGTCCCGTCGTTGATCGCGAGCCGCTGCCCGCAGACTCCCGCCGACGCGGGCCCCGAGACCATGCCCATGCCGGTCGCCAGGACGGCCACCGCAAGGACGCTCCGAATTCTCCGTGATGCGTTCGACATGCACGTTCCCCCGATCGTGTTCGGTGATCCGACGGAAGACGAAGCTAGTGACGACGACACGGCGGGCGGCGCGGCTTGGGCCAACGGTGGTGAAGCCCTTAATGATCGAGACGCGTGCCGCGAACATCTCGTAACACTGGCGCGCGGCGAGGGCGATTACGTATAGCTTCAGCAAAGAGTGGATGGTCCGTGAATGAGGGGATTCCGCAGTGTCGCCGGTCGTCCTCACGCACGCCGCGACCGCCCCGCACCGGGTGGGCGACCTGGTGGCGGCGGTGCTGCGCGACATGGAGGACCTCGCCGTGCGCCGCTTCCCGCAGTGGTTACCGGGTGCCGAGGACATCGCGGGCCCCGGTGGCGCAGGGGTGCGGGCGGTGCGCGTGCTCGCCGTACGGCTGGCGGCAGGGGACGGGCACTTCGGGCCGTTCCTCGCCGACCTGGCCGAGGCGGCGCTGAGAGGCCGCCCCTGTACGGCACGCTTCTCCGCTGAGGTGCGCGCGGCGGGCCTCGGCAGGGTCATCGGGACCGGTTCGACGATCGCGGTCGCGTCGTGCGGCGAGCTGAGCCAGGGCGAGGCGGACGTGCTGTCGGCGGCCTGCCAGTGGCTCGAACGCTGGACGGGCTTGCGCGTCCTGCGCGCCCCCTCGGCCCCGGCCGTGACGGCCGCTGCTCTCCCGGCTCCCGCCCCTCCATCCGCCCCGCCGCGCGCCTCCGACGGACCCGTGCCGCAGGACCGGCTCGCGCCGCCCGATCGAGGCGGGCCGTGGGAGCCGAGGAAGGGGCGGCCACATCACGCGAGCCCCGCCGAGCAGCGCATGGAGAGCGTGCTCAGGCGGTGCGAATGGGCGGCCGGCAGGGAGTGGAACCAGGTCTACGCCTCGCACCCGCTCAGCAACCCGATCAGGGTCGACCTCCTCTGGAGGGAGGCGCGGCTGATCGTCGAGATCGACGACGACAGCCACCTGAGGCAGGAGACGTTCGAGTCGGACCGGCGGCGTGACGTGCGCCTGGCGCGGGACGGCTTTGTGGTGCTGCGCTTCACCAGTCGCGCCGTTCTGACGGACGCGCAGGCAGTGGCCCGCGAGATCGCGGCGTTCGTCAACGAAGGGGTAGGAAATGGCACTGTCGGTTCCGCAGATCTCCGTGATGATCGTCCTCATGGCCGAGGCCGATGAGGTGACCAACCCGGAGCTGAAGGAGCGGTACAACATCACCCTCGACGGCAAGGACCGCCGTCACCTGAACGATCTCAAGCTGGTCGAGAGCCGCAAACGGGGCCGGTCGTTCGCGCACGTGCTGACCGACGACGGGTGGGCGCGGCTGGCCGAGGAGATCCGTGCGGGCGTGAAGGTCACCTCCGGCTCGAACGGCGCCGCGCTGAGAGCGGTGCTGGCCGGGCTCGTGCGTTTCCTGTCTCGCACGGACCAGCGCTTCGGCGACGTCTTCCAGCCCGTGCAGGCGGCCGCGGAGGACGGGGTGCAGGACGTCGAGGCGAGGGTGCGGGCCGTCTACGCCGAGCTGACCCGCGAGCCGGGCGGCTGGGTGAGCCTGACCGACGTGCGCGTTCGGCTGGCCGACGTGCCCCAGAACGTGATGGACGAGGCGCTGCGCAGCCTCAACAGGCAGCCCGACGTCGTCATGGTGCCCGAGGACAACCAGAAGGCGCTCAGGCCGGAGGACCGCAGGGCGGCGCTGGCCGTGGGCGACCAGGACAAGCACTACCTGTCGATCGGCGCGCGATGACGGCGGAATGGGAGGCGCTGGGCGCGCTGCGGCTCAACGCCGTCCACGCTCCTGACGACGTGTGGCGGCCCTCGCCGTACCACGTGGAGAGCCTGCACCCGATGGCCGCGCTCGACCTGCGCCGAGGGGTGACGGAGGCGAAGGAGAGCGCCGACGCCAGCCCGGTCGGGGTGGTGATCCAGGGGCAGCGGGGCACCGGCAAGACCCACCTGCTGGGCTGGGCGCGCGAGCACGCGCAGCGGGAGGGCGGCTACTTCTTCCTGGTCGGCCTGCTTGACGCCAGGAGCTTCTGGGACAGCATCGTGATCGCGATGCTCGACAGCCTCTGGCGTCCGGCCGAGGACGGCCAGTCGCAGCTGCGGCTGCTGCTGAACCGGCTGGCCCAGCTCGCCGACGTGCCCAGGATGGTACGGCGGGCCGTCGATGGCAGGGGCCACCTGGACAGGAGGGCGCTCGATCTGTTCGTGGAGGCGCTGCGCCGCAAGGGTGGCACCGTCCTCAGGGACGCGCACGACACGGCGAGGGCGCTGGTGCTGCTGGCCTCCGACGACCTGGCGGCGCAGGACGCGGGCCAGGCCTACCTGTCGTCCGTCCCCGACGAGGGGCTGGGCAAGGACTGGGGGCTGACCAGCGTCTACCGGTCGCCGCAGGAGGTGGTACGCGACCTGTCGCGGCTCCTGGCGCTGACGGGCCCATCAGTGATCGCCGTCGACCAGGTCGACGCGCTCGTCGCGCAGTCGAGCGCCCGCCTGGTGGACGACGGGCAGGGCGCCGTCGTCGAGCAGGTGGCCGGAGGGCTGATGGCCCTGCGTGACGTCACCAGGCGCACGCTGACCGTGCTGTCGTGCCTGCCGCACACCTGGATGCTGATCCGCGACCAGGCGACCGCCACGGTCCGCGACAGGTTCAGGGAACCGGCCACGCTCAGGGTGCTGAAGGACGCGCAGACCGCGAGGGCCATCGTCGAGCGGCGTTTCGCGGCGGGGTTCGGGCGGGCGGGGTTCGTCCCGCCGTACCCGACGTGGCCGGTGAGGGAGGAGGCCTTCGACAGCGCAGTCGGCCTGACTCCGCGCCAGATCCTCATCAAGATCGACAAGCATGTCCAGAGCTGCCTCGCCGAGGGCGAGATCAGGGAGCTCGACCGGCTGGACGAGCCTGGGGACGGCGGAGGCAGCGGGGCCAGCCCACCGGCCGACGTCGGCCCCTCGGGGCTGGCCGCGCTCGACGCCCACTTCGCCATGCTGAGGGAGAGCGCCGAGGTCGAGCCCGCGCTGGATCCCAGGACCGAGGACGCCGTCATGCCGGGGCTGCTGTCGGCCGGGCTGACGGCCTGGATGGCGGGCAGGGGCGCGGCGGCCCACAGGTACGCCCAGGACCCTCCGCCGAGCAGGAAACCGCCGCTGCACGCCCGCCTGCGCCTGACGCTCGACGAGGCGACGGAGGACGAGGTGCACTGGTGCTTCAGGGGCATCGCCAGCACGAGTCCCGTCGCGGCCCTGCACCGGCTGAGGGCGGCGTGCGTCTCGGCGGGGCTGCGTGAGGGGGTGCCCAGGCGGCAGCTGTTCGTGCTGCGCAACGAGGACTGGTCGGGCGGCCCCAAGACGAAGGAGGCGCTTGCGTCGTTCGAGGCGGCGGGCGGCAGGGTGCTGCGGGTCGACGAGGCGGATCTGCGGACGCTGTCGGCGCTGCGGGCGCTGCTCGACGAGGAGCCTGCGCACCTGCAGGAATGGCTGGCGGCCCGGCGGCCCGCCGACGACGTGAAGCTGCTGGTCGAGGCCCTCACCAGGCCGGCCACGGAGCCGCAGCCGCCTGCCCCGGCGGACGACCTCGACACGACCCGCCCGATCGCCACAGGCCCGTCCGCCACGTCCCTGTCCTCCCCACCTCCTCCTGCCACACCCCCGTCCTCCGCGCCCCCGCGTGCCACTGCCCCGTCCGTCACGGCCCCGCCGGTCGTGGACCTGACCGGCGCGCCCCCGTCCGTCACGGGCCCGTCCGTCGTGGCTCCCGACCAGCCCGCGCCCGTGGACGCGCCCGCGCAGGAACCGGGGAAGGAACGGTCGTCGACCGTCGGCAGGCGGACGGAGGACGACGGGTCGTTGACCCTCGGCAGGGAGACGGGCGCGGGCGCGCCCGTACGCCTCGAACTGGCCGCCCTCAGGAAGCACACGGTCATCTTCGCGGGCTCGGGATCGGGCAAGACCGTGCTGATCCGCAGGCTCATCGAGGAGTGCGCGCTGCAGGGCGTCTCCGCCATCGTGCTGGATCCGAACAACGACCTGTCCCGCCTCGGTACGGCATGGCCGTCGCCCCCGCCCACCTGGGAGGACGGCGACCAGCGCAAGGCCGCCGCCTACCTGGCGAACACCGACGTCGTCGTCTGGACCCCCGGCAGGCAGACCGGCCGCCCCCTCACCTTCCAGCCGCTGCCCGACCTGAGCGGCCTGGCCGACGACCCCGACGAGTTCCGCCTGGCGCTGGACGCCTCGGTCGCCGCCCTCGCGCCCAAGGCCAGGATCGACGGGCCGACGGCCAAGGCGCAGCGCTCCCAGGCCGTGCTGAGGGAGGCGATGGCCTACCACGCGAGGTCGGGCTCGCACGGGCTCGAAGGGCTGATCGCGCTGCTGTCCGAGCTACCCGAGGCGGTCAGCGACCTGGACGGCGCGGCGAAGCTGGCCGCGGAGACGGCGCAGAACCTGCGCGCGGCGGTCATCAACGACCCGATGTTCGGCGGCGAGGGCACCGCGGTCGACCCCGGGGTGCTGCTGACGCCCGAGCGGGGGCGCCGGGCGCGGGTCTCGGTGATCAACCTGGCCGGGCTGCAGGAGGACGGTCAGCGGCAGAGCTTCGTCAACCGGCTGCAGCTCGGGCTGTTCGCCTGGTTCAGGCGGCGGCCGGCGGGCGACAGGCCGCTGGGCGGGCTGCTGGTCATGGACGAGGCGCAGACGTTCGCCCCGCAGGGGAGGACCACCCCCGCCACCGGCAGCACGTTGATGCTCGCCTCGCAGGCCCGCAAGTACGGGCTGGGCCTGGTCTTCGCCACCCAGGCGCCGAAAGGCCTGCACAACCACATCCCCGGTAACGCCGCCACGCAGTTCTTCGGCTTCCTGAACGCGCCGATCCAGATCGCGGCCGCGCAGGAGATGGCCAGGTTGAAGGGCGGAGGGGCGCAGGAGATCGGGCGGCTGAGGGCCGGCCAGTTCTACGTGGCGGCCGAAGGGGCGGGGTTCCACCGGATCAGGGTGCCGATGTGCCTCAGCCACCATCCGGCGTCCCCGCCCACCTCCGAGGAGGTCCTGTCCCTGGCCAGAGCCGACGGCGCCTGACGTCACGAAAAGGCCCCGGACGAGAGCATCCGGGGCCGGGTCGTCGAACAGATCAGGCGCGGGCGATCGTCAGCTCGTCGTCGCCCAGGTCGACCTGGACCGTGTCGCCGTCGATCACCTCACCCGACAGCACCGCCTTCGCGAGCTTGTCCCCGATCGCCGACTGCACCAGCCGCCGCAGCGGCCGCGCGCCGTACATCGGGTCGTAGCCGGTGATCGCCAGCCAGTCGCGGGCCGCGGGCGTGACGTTCAGGGCGAGCCGCCGCTCGGCGAGCCGCCGCGCGAGGCGCTCCACCTGCAGGTCGACGATCTTCGTCAGCTCCTCCGAGCCGAGCGAGTCGAACAGGATGACGTCGTCGAGCCTGTTGAGGAACTCCGGCTTGAACGACGCCCGCACCGCGCCCATCACGGCGTCGCGCTTGGCGCCGTTCTCCAGCTTCGGGTCGACGAGGTACTGCGAGCCGATGTTGGAGGTCAGGATGAGGATCGTGTTGCGGAAGTCGACCGTGCGGCCCTGCCCGTCGGTCAGCCGCCCGTCGTCGAGCACCTGCAGCAGGATGTCGAAGACCTCGGGGTGCGCCTTCTCGACCTCGTCCAGCAGCACGACGGTGTAGGGACGCCGCCGCACGGCCTCGGTGAGCTGTCCGCCCTCCTCGTAGCCGACGTAGCCGGGAGGCGCGCCGACCAGGCGGGCGACGCTGTGCTTCTCGGAGTACTCGGACATGTCGATGCGGGTCATCGCCCGTTCGTCGTCGAACAGGAACTCCGCCAGCGCCTTGGCCAGCTCCGTCTTGCCCACGCCCGTCGGGCCGAGGAACAGGAACGACCCTGTCGGCCTGTCGGGGTCGGCGATGCCCGCGCGGGTGCGCCGTACGGCGTCGGAGACGGCCTGGACGGCCTCGCGCTGGCCGATGAGCCGCCTGCCGAGCTCGTCCTCCATCCGCAGCAGCTTGGCCGTCTCCGCCTCCAGCAGGCGGCCCGCAGGGATGCCGGTCCACGAGGAGATGACCTCGGCGATGTCGTCGGGGCCGACCTCCTCCTTGACCATCTGCTGGTCGGGGGTCTCCTGGGTGGCGGTCGACAGTTCCTTCTCCAGGCGCGGCACCTCGTCGTACAGCAGCCTGGACGCCTCGGCGTAGTTGCCGTCGCGCTGGAAGCGCTCGGCGGCGCCGCGCACCTCGTCGAGCTGCTTCTTCAGGTCGCCGACCCTGTTGAGGCCGTCCTTCTCCCGCTGCCACCTGGCGACGAGGGCGTTGAGCTCCTCCTGCCGGTCGGCCAGCTCGGCGCGCAGTCGTTCGAGGCGCTGGATGGAGGCCTCGTCGGTCTCCTTCGCCAGCGCCAGCTCCTCCATCTTCATCCTGTCGACGTTGCGCTGGAGCTGGTCGATCTCGACGGGACGCGAGTCGATCTCCATGCGCAGCCGCGAGGCGGCCTCGTCGACCAGGTCGATGGCCTTGTCGGGCAGGAAGCGGCTGGTGATGTAGCGGTCGGACAGCGCCGCGGCGGCCACGAGCGCGCTGTCGGCGATCTGCACCTGGTGGTGGGCCTCGTAGCGGCCCTTCAGCCCACGCAGGATCGCGATCGTGTCCTCGACCGACGGCTCACCGACGAACACCTGCTGGAAGCGCCGCTCGAGCGCGGGGTCCTTCTCGATGCGCTCGCGGTACTCGTCGAGCGTGGTCGCGCCGATCATGCGCAGCTCGCCGCGCGCCAGCATCGGCTTGAGCATGTTGCCCGCGTCCATGGCGCCCTCGGCCGCGCCCGCGCCGACCACGGTGTGCAGTTCGTCGATGAAGGTGACGATCTGCCCGTTGCTCTCCTTGATCTCCGAGAGCACGGCCTTGAGGCGCTCCTCGAACTCGCCGCGGTACTTCGCGCCCGCGACCATCGCGCCCAGGTCGAGCGAGATCAGCTTCTTGTTGCGCAGCGATTCGGGCACGTCACCCGCGACGATCCGCTGGGCCAGGCCCTCGACGACCGCGGTCTTGCCGACACCGGGCTCGCCGATCAGCACAGGGTTGTTCTTGGTACGGCGAGACAGCACCTGCACCACACGCCTGATCTCGGAGTCGCGCCCGATCACCGGGTCGAGCTTGCCGCTCCTGGCCCGCTCTGTCAGGTCGACGCCGTACTTCTCCAGCGCCTGGTAGGTGTCCTCGGGCGTCTCGCTGGTGACCCTCGCGTGCCCGCGCACCTTCTCGAACGCGTCGAGCAGCGCCTGCGGCGTGGCCCCGGTCCCCTGCAGGAGCGTGGCCATCTCGCCGCCGTCGGTCGCGAGACCGACCAGCAGGTGCTCGGTCGAGACGTACTCGTCCTCCAGTCGCTTGGCCCGCTGCGCAGCGGTGTTGATCACCGTGAGCAGCTGCCGTGAGCTGGAGGGCGCGCTCACCGTGGCGCCCTGCGCCTTCGGCAGGGCCGCCAGCGCGGTCTCCACCTTCGCGCGCAACGTCTTCCAATCGACGCCGACCGCTTCGAGCAGGGGTACGGCGGTGCCGCCCGTCTGGGAGAGCAGGGCGGAGAGCAGATGCGCCGGTGCGATCTCGGGATTTCCCTCGGCGGCCGCCCGCCGCATCGCGACCGACAGCGCTTCCTGGCTCTTCTGGGTGAGCTTGTAGTCCATGTATTCAGGCCCCCGGTGGCAGCTCGTATCGGATCAGGGCTTTGACCATGGACACCTCGGCTCTGAGTCGGTGGACCTCCTCACGCAGCCTCAGCGCCTCGTTCTCCAGCTCAAGGATCCGTTTGATGCCGGCGAGGTTGATGCCTTCCTCCTGGGACAGGCGCTGCACCTCGCGCAGCTGGATGATGTCTCGCATCGAGTAGAGGCGGCCGCGCCCCGCCGTACGCCCGGGGCAGACCAGTCCCAGGCGGTCGTACTGCCGGAGGGTCTGCGGGTGCAGACCCGACAGCTGCGCGGCCACCGAGATGACATAGACGGGTGTCTCGTCCGACAGGTTGAAGTAGTTGGCGTCCATCGGCCTACTCGCTCCTGGCACGTTGGATGAGGTCGGCCCTCGGGTCCTCGCTCGCGGTGGCCGTACGGAACTCGTTCAGCAGCTCGCGCGACTTGTCGTCGAGCTCCTGCGGCACGAGCACCTCGACCGAGGCGAGCAGGTCGCCCTTGGTGCCGTCCTTACGGGTGGCCCCCCTGCCGCGAACCCTGAAGGTGCGGCCGTTGGGCGTGCCCGCCGGAATGCGCAGAGTGACAGGCATGCCCTTGAGGACGGGCACCTTGATCTCCGCGCCGAGTGCCGCCTCGGTGAAGGTGACGGGCACGGTGATGGTCAGGTTGTCGCCCGACCGCCCGAACACCGCGTGCGGCTTGACGTGGGTCTGGATGTAGAGGTCGCCCGCCGGCCCGCCGTTCTCGCCCGGCGCGCCCTTGCCCTTGAGCTTGACCCGCTGTCCGTCGGCCACCCCCGCGGGGATGCGCGCCTGGATGGTGCGGGTGCTCTTGGCCCTGCCGCTGCCGTCGCACACGGGGCACGGGTCGTCGACGAGGAGACCCCGGCCCTTACAGTCGCGGCACGGCTCGGAGAAGGCGAAGTTGCCCAGGTTACGGCTGGCCGCGCCGGTGCCCTCGCAGGTCGGGCAGACCCGCGGGGTGGTGCCGGCCTTGGCTCCCGTGCCGCTGCACGCCTTGCACGCCGACGACGTGGTCAGCCTGAGCGAGACGGTGTGGCCCTCCACCGCCTCGGTGAAGGTGAGCGTGACCTCGGACTCGATGTCCTGGCCGCGGCGCGGCCTGGTCGTCGTGCCCGTGGTGCGGGAGCCGCCCGCGCCGCCCCTGTTGAACAGTCCCCCGAAAAGGTCGCCGATGCGCTCGCTCGTGCTTCCGCTCTGCTGTCCCGTGCCGCCGAACAGGTCGCCGAAGTCGAACGGGAAACCACCGCCACCGCCGCCTGGCCGCGGCCCGCCCACGCCCGACCCGAACAGCGTGCGCGCCTCGTCGTACTCCTTGCGGCGCTTGCTGTCGGAGAGCACGTCGTTGGCCTCGGAGATCTCCTTGAACCTGGCCTCCTTGGCGGCGTCACCCTGGTTGGCGTCAGGGTGGTACTGCCTGGCCAGCTTCCTGTAGGCCTTCTTGATCTCGTCGGCGGTGGCGGTCTTGGGCACACCAAGGACGGCGTAGTAATCCTTCTCCAGGTAGTCCTTGGTGCTCATCTATGGCGTCCTTTCGGGGGTTTCTTAGTTTTCGTCGGACGCGGCCGGGGCGTCCTCGGGCTCGGCGACCGCGACCCTAGCGGGACGCAGCACCCGGTCGCCGATGCGGTAGCCGAGCTGCAGGACCTCGATGGCGGTCGGCTCGGTCACCTCCGAGGAGTAGCTGTGCATCAGCGCCTCGTGGACGGTCGGGTCGAAGGGCTCGCCCTTCTGACCGAACGAGGTCAGCCCCAGCTTGGTGACGACAGCTTCCAGAGACTCGGCGACCTTGGCGAAACCGCCGGTCAGCTCGCCGTGGTCGCGGGCTCTGCCGATGTCGTCGAGGACCGGCAGCAGCTCGGAGAGTGCCCCGGCGACCGCCTGCTCGCGCACCGCGACCCTGTCGCGCTCGACCCGCCTGCGGTAGTTGGTGTACTCCGCCTGCAGACGCTGCAGGTCGGCGGTGCGCTCGGCCAGGAGACCGGCGTCACCGCCGGCGGCCGGCGCGGCGTCCGCCGGAGGAGCGGCCTGGACCTGCTCCTCCGATACGGTCCTCGCCTTGCCTGTCTTGGGGTCGATCTTGCGGTTGTCGCGGATCACCGGCTCTGTCTCGGGCCCGTTATCGCGCGGGTCAGACATCGTCACTGGTCCTTCTTGGGCTGGTCTTCGTCCACGATCTCGGCCTCGACGACGTCGTCGTCGGCGTTGGCCTCGGCCTTGGCCTGCGCGGTGTCACCCTCGGGGGCGCCACCCGCCTGCTGGTTCTGAGCGTAGATCGCCGAACCCATCTTCTGGCTGACCGTGGCGAGCTTCTCGGCCGAGTTGCGGATCACGTCGGTGTCGGTGCCCTCGAGAGCCTTCTTCAGCTCCGCGAGCGCGTCGTTCACCTCGGTCTTGATCTCGCCGGGAACCTTGTCGTCGTTCTCGCGGAGGAACTTCTCCGTCTGGTAGGCGAGGCCGTCGGCGTTGTTGCGGACCTCGGCCTCCTCGCGACGCTTCTTGTCCTCTTCGGCGTAGGACTCGGCCTCGCGCATCATGCGCTCGATGTCGTCCTTCGGTAGCGCGGAGCCGCCGGTGATCGTCATCGTCTGCTCCTTGCCGGTACCGAGGTCCTTGGCGGAGACGTTGACGATGCCGTTGGCGTCGATGTCGAAGGTGACCTCGATCTGCGGGATGCCGCGCGGAGCCGGCGCGATGCCGGTCAGCTCGAACGTGGCCAGCTTCTTGTTGTACGAGGCGATCTCGCGCTCGCCCTGGTAGACCTGGATCTGCACCGACGGCTGGTTGTCCTCGGCCGTGGTGAAGACCTCGGAGCGCTTGGTCGGGATCGTCGTGTTGCGCTCGATGATCTTCGTGAAGATGCCGCCCTTGGTCTCGATGCCGAGGGACAGCGGGGTCACGTCGAGCAGCAGGACGTCCTTGACCTCACCCTTGAGCACACCCGCCTGCAGCGCGGCGCCGATGGCGACGACCTCGTCGGGGTTGACGCCCTTGTTGGGCTCCTTGCCGCCGGTGAGCTCCTTGACCAGCTCGGACACGGCGGGCATACGGGTCGAGCCACCGACGAGCACCACGTGGGCGATGTCGGCGACCTTGATGCCGGCGTCCTTGATGACCTGGTGGAACGGGCCCTTGGTCCGCTCGAGCAGGTCCGCGGTCAGGCGCTGGAACTCCGAGCGGGTCAGCTTCTCGTCCAGGTGGAGAGGACCCTCGGAGGAGGCGGTGATGTAGGGCAGGTTGATGTTGGTCTCAGCCTGGCTGGACAGCTCGATCTTGGCCTTCTCCGCGGCCTCGCGGAGGCGCTGGAGGGCCATCTTGTCCTTGGCCAGGTCGACGCCGTGCGCGTTCTGGAAGCGCTTGACCAGCTCGTCGACGACACGCTGGTCCCAGTCGTCGCCACCGAGGTGGTTGTCACCGGAGGTGGCCTTCACCTCGACGAAGCCGTGGCCGTCCTCCTGGCCGACGTCGAGCAGGGACACGTCGAACGTGCCGCCGCCGAGGTCGAAGACCAGGATGGTCTGGTCCTTGTCCTTGTCGAGGCCGTAGGCGAGGGCCGCGGCGGTCGGCTCGTTGATGATGCGGAGCACGTTGAGGCCCGCGATCGTGCCGGCCTCCTTGGTGGCCTGGCGCTGGGAGTCGTTGAAGTACGCCGGAACGGTGATCACGGCGTCCGTGATCTTCTCGCCCAGGTAGGCCTCGGCGTCCTGCTTGAGCTTCTGCAGGACGAAGGCGCTGATCTGCTGAGGGGAGAACTTCTTGCCGTCGATCTCCTGGGACCAGTTGGTGCCCATCTCGCGCTTGACCGAGCGAATCGTCCGGTCCACGTTGGTGACGGCCTGGCGCTTGGCCACCTCACCGACGAGGACCTCGCCGTTCTTCGCGAAGGCGACCACGGACGGCGTGGTCCGAGAGCCCTGCGCGTTGGCGATGACGGTGGGCTCACCGCCCTCGAGGATCGAGACGACGGAGTTGGTCGTCCCCAGGTCGATACCTACCGCACGTGCCATGAGTACGTCCTTGTAGTCAAAGTTGAGCTTGGTAGGCTCAACGTACGAACCGCCGGGTGGTTTGTCAAACGAGTTGAGCCTATCCGACTCAACCTGGGTGCGTGCGTCGGCATTCCCGACTTTCGGGAAAACGGATGACTCACGATGCCGAACGAGACGCGCTGCCACGACAGTTCCCCACGCCTCAGACCAGGACGGTCAACCCGCTCCCCGGGGACGGCGTCCGCCGGCTGGTCCGGACCCCGGCAGTACCTCCCGCCGATCCAGGCCCCGGCAGTATCTCCGCCGATCCCCGCCGGAACCTCTACCGGCGACCGTCACCCCGACGGAGGTTGTGCGGTGGGGTGTGTCGAGGTCGGCAATCCTGATCCGCCGGCCCGCCGGCCCGTCAGCCCGCCGACCGGTCGGCCCGCCGGGCTGGTGGGCCAGGCCGTGCAGGCGGCGGCCGACGTTCCCTCGCCTGGGTCACGCTCTTCCGCGCCGAGCCCAGGCGCTGGGTCCGCTGGGTGAGTGTCCGGGTTGTGTGGGCGGCGGCTGAAGGTCGGTTGCCCGCCTGGGTCATGGTTCTCTGGGCGTCGTGTCCCGGCGTCGGGTGCGTTGGGTGAGTGTCCGGGTTGTGTGGGCGGCGGCCGTAGGTTGCCCGCCAGGGTCATGGTTCTCCGGGCGTCGCCATTCCCGGCGCCGGGTGCGTTGGGCGAGCGTCCGGGTCGTGTGGGCGGCGGCTGAAGGTCGGTTGCCCGCCTGGGTCATGGTTCTCCGGGCGTCCTGTCCCGGCATCGGGTGCGCTGGGCGAGCGTCCGGGTCGTGCGAGCCTCGGGCGAAGGTCCCTTGTCTGGGACACGGTTTTCCCACACGGCGTCGCGTCCCGGCATCGGGTGCGCGTGGCGAGCAGGTCGGGTCGTGCGGGCGGAGCCGAGGGTTGCGCCACGGTCATTCTCGCCGGCCTGTCCCCGCGCGGGCGCGCCCGGCAGCGGCGTTGGGACACGCCGACCCGCCCGACGACGCCGTCGAGCGGGTGGACCGGCCGGTGGTACACACGGGACGTCGCCCGCCTACCACTCCAGCTCGCATGAGCTCCGCGGAAATGCGATGCGGCTCCCACGTCTCCTGGCCGCCGCCGCGGGGACGCGGTGCCGTTCCGGCTCGGATGAGCTCCACTGAAACGTCCACTGCTCCGGCTCGGGAGAGACCGGCAGGATCGTGCTACCGCTCGAGCTCGGATCGGCGGAATCGGGCTAGCGCTGCTTGCCGCCGTCGACGATCTTGCGCTTGCCGATCGGGGCCTTCAGCTTGACCGTCGTGGTCTTCTCGATGGCCAGCATGATGCAGGCGACGTTCTTGGCCTTGGCCGCCGTGCCCTCGTAGAGGGTGATGGTCACCCGCTTGGACGTCTCCTTCACCTTCACGCTGTCGAGCACCGTGCACGGCTCGACGCCCGACCACCACACGAGCTTGACCTGACGGCCCTTGGCCTTGGCGTCGGTGAAGGCGACCTTCCGGGTGTTCACGGTGTCGCCTACCGGCTTGACCTGCTTCGGCGGCCGCGTGGGCGACTGGGAAGGCGTGGTGATCACCGGCTGGGCGGTGACGGGTTGGTGGGGGTTGGCGCGGTCTGCCGTATCGGTGGCGGCCGCGCCGCAGCTCACGGTCAGCATCAGGCACCCGGCCACAAGGGCTGTTGTCCGCATATCCGTATGACGGATCTCGCCACGACCCGGTTCACTCTCCGATCATCGCCGCTATGGGCCCCGCCTCCCGCAGGCCGCCTGACCGTCGCAGGGACCGCGCCCTGCGTCGCCCACGGACAGCCTGATCGCGGGGCGGCCCGCCCGGGGCGCTGCCTCACTTTCGGGCGGCTGGACCGTCGCCCGGAACCCGAGGCTTCGGCGAGGTCAGCCCGGAACCCGGGGCCTCGGCGAGGTCAGCCGGAACCCGGGGCCTCGGTGAGGTCGCCTGGAACTCGGGGCTTCGGCGGGATTACCCGGAATCCGGGGCCTCGGCGAGGTCGACCGGGTGGCGCGGGCGAAGGTCGGTGATCGGGGACGGTGCGGGGTCTACGCTGGACACGTGCTGCGTCACGTCCTCCTCACCGCCTCGCGAAGTGAGCGCGCCGAGCGTCTCGTCTCCTCGTCCCCGCTCACCAGGGGAGTGGTCAGCCGCTATGTCGCCGACGACGTCGGAGCCGTCGTCCACGACCTGTCCGACCAGGGCCTGCTGGTCACGGTCGACCACCTCGGCGAGGACGTCACCGACAGGACGCAGGCCGAGCACGAGGTCCGCGCCTACCTGACCCTCCTGGAGCGCCTCCCCGCGGGAGCCGACGTCTCCGTCAAGCTGACAGCCCTCGGCCTGCGCCTGTCGGAGCAGCTCGCCCTCGACAACGCCGCGTCGGTCTGCGAGGCGGCGGCGGCGAAGGGGCTGACGGTCACCCTCGACGCCGAGGAGCACGACACGATCGAGGCCCAGCACTCGATCCACTCGACGCTCCGCAAGGAACACCCCGACGTCGGCGTGGTCGTCCAGTCCTACCTGCGCGACGCGCAGGAGCGCTGCGCAAGGGTCGACAGCGCGAGGGTCCGGCTGTGCAAGGGCGCGTACGTCGCGCCCGAGGCGTTGGCCTTCACCTCGCCCAGGGACATCGACCGCAGCTACGTCCGCTGCCTCAGGACGCTCATGGCCGGCACCGGCTACCCGATGGTCGCCACCCACGACCCGCGCCTGATCGAGATCGCCGCCGCGCTGGCGATACTGCACGGGCGCGACACGACCGGGTTCGAGTATCAGATGCTGTACGGCGTCCGCCCCGCCGAGCAGCTCCGCCTGGCGGGGATCGGCTCGCAGGTCAGGGTGTACGTGCCGTACGGCGACGACTGGTACGCCTACCTCATGCGCCGCCTCGCGGAACGGCCCGCCAACCTCGCCTTCTTCGCCAGGTCCCTGCTGTCCAAGGCCTGAGCCCGAATCGGCTGTCCAAGGCCTGAGCCCGAATCGCGGGGCCGGACGTCTCGCAGGCACGCGCCCATGCGCCTGCCGCACCTGAGGAGGACCCTGGCGTGACGAACCGTCGGCGGGAGGTCGTCGGCGTTGGGATGCCGCCACCTGGGCGCGGGCTTTCGCCGCATAGGTAGGCTGCCCGCATGATTGCGATTCTGGGAACCGGCAAGATGGGCGAGGCCCTGCTGTCGGGGCTGCTGCGGGCCGGGTTCAAGCCGGGCGACGTCCTGGCGACCGCGCGCAGGGAGGAGCGGGCCCAGGCGCTTCGGGAGACGTACGGCGTGCGGACCGTGTCGAACACCGAGGCGGCCAAGGTCGCCGACACGCTGATCCTCGCGGTCAAGCCGCAGGACATGGCCGCCCTGCTGTCCGAGATCGCCCCCTACGTGCCGGCCGACAGGCTCGTCATCTCGGCGGCGGCCGGCATCACGACCGGCTTCGTCGAGCAGCGGCTCGGTGTGGACGTGCCGGTGGTCAGGGTCATGTCGAACACGCCGATCAGGTTCGACGAGGCGATGAGCGTGATCTCGGCGGGGGCCTACGCGGGCGAGGAGCACCTGCAGCGCACCGAGAGCCTGCTCAAGCCGGTGGGCAAGGTGCTGCGGATCCCGGAGTCGCAGCAGGACGCGGCGACGGCGCTGTCGGGCAGCGGGCCCGCGTACTTCTTCTACCTCGTCGAGGCGATGGTGGACGCGGGGATCCTGCTGGGGATGCCGCGCGCCGCGGCGCTGGACATGGTCACGCAGTCGATCGTGGGTGCGGCGATCATGCTGCGCGACTCGGGGGAGCACCCGGTGATCCTCCGCGAGGCGGTGACCTCGCCCGGCGGGACGACGATCGCCGCGATCGCCGAGTTGGAACGGCACAGCGTCCGCGCGGCCTTCCTCGCCGCCATCGAGGCCGCCCGCGACCGAGGCCGCCAGCTCGCCTCCGGCTGACCGTCCAGCTCCACGCCCGCAGGGGAGCGGCCGGGCGATGCCCTCAACAGGCCATACCGGCTGTGAGAGGGGTACGGCGGGCGGTCGACTGACCCTCCCTCTACGCTAGGCGGCGTGACGGTTCGTCGCGGTATCCCCCCGCTGCTCGTCCTGTTAGCGGTTACCGGCTGCACAGCCGATGAACCGCCTGCCTACCAGCTCGCCCAGGTGCAGCGAGCCCCGGTCACCGAGGTCGTCGAGGCGCCCGCCACCATCGGCGCCAGGGCCGCCGCCACGCTGCGCGCGCCCGCGCAGGGCACGGTGAGCAAGCTGTACGTGCGCGACGGCGAGAAGGTCGCCAAGGGCCAGATCCTCGCCAGGATCCGCTCGCCGCAGGCGACCGACCAGCTCGACCAGGCGCGCAAGGCGGCGCGACCCGTGGCTGCTCCCTCGACGCCCCGCATGGCGAGCATCGACACCAGCGCCTTCGACCGCAAGGTGGCCAGGCACTTCGCCAGGGCGAGGGCGGAGGCGCGCAAGGTGGACGACGCGGCCGCGCGCAGGCAGCTGCTGTCGGCCATCGACATGGCCGAGACCCAGCACAAGGCGAACAAGCAGGCGCTGTCGCAGATCACCGCCTCGCTCAGCCGTACCGTCAGCGGCTTCACCAGCGGGCTGACCGCCTCGATGTCGTCGCTGCAGGCCGCCTCGCGCACGCAGGCGAAGGCAGCGGTCAAGGCGGCCGAGTCCACGGTGAAGGCGCTGACGATCAAGGCGCCCTTCGGCGGCGTCGTCACGCTCGGACGTCCTTCGGGTGGGGGCGGGTCCAGCGCGTTGAGCGGGCTGCTGGGGCAGATCCCCGGCGGCGCGGCGCAGCAGCTTCCTGCCGTGCCGTCCGGCGGGTCCTCGGGTGGTGGCGCGGCGGTCGCTGTCGGCGTGCCCGTCTCGGCGGGCGACCCGATCGTGACGGTCACCGACGTGTCCAAGCTGACGCTGTCGGCCGACATCGACGAGACCGACGTGCTGCTGGTGAAGCCGGAGACCCGCGCTGAGGTGGAGCTCGACGCGGTGCCCGGCGCGACCTACACCGCCACGGTGACCGGCGTCGGCATCCAGCCCATGGAGGCCACGACGGGCGGCGTCAGCTATCCCGTGCAGCTGTCCCTCGGCGCCGGTGCCTTCGACGACGGCTCTGCGGCGCCGACGCCCAAGCCCGGCATGAGCGCGGTCGCCAGGCTCACCGTCCGCGAGTCGCCGTCCGCCGTGGCCGTGCCCGCCTCGGCGATCGTCTCCAGCGGGCGTGAGAGCGTGGTCTGGGTCTCGGCCGGCGGTACGGCCCAGCGGCGCGTGGTCAAGCTCGGCGCCCAGGGCGATGCCATGGTGGAAGTGGCGAGCGGGCTGGCCGTCGGCGAGCGCGTGGTGGTCAAGGGCGCCGACGCCGTACGGCAGGGTCAGCCGCTGTCATGACCCCCGCACTGGAGGCCGTCGACCTCGCACGCTCCTACCAGCTCGAAGGCGTCTCCGTCGACGCGCTGAGGGGAGTGAGCCTGCGGATCGACCAGGGCGAGTTCGTGGCGATCATCGGGCCGTCCGGCTCGGGGAAGTCCACCCTGATGCACCTGCTCGGCTGCCTCGACCGGCCGACGTCCGGCGCGCTGCGGGTGAACGGGACGGAGATCTCCGCTCTGACTGACACCGCGCTCGCCTCGCTGCGGAACAGGACGATCGGGTTCGTCTTCCAGTCGTTCCACCTGCTGGGACGGACGTCGGCGCTGGACAACGTGGCGCTGCCGCTGGTGTATCGCGGGGTGGGGAAGGTCGAGCGGCGGGCGCGCGCCCGACGGGCGCTGGAGGCGGTGGGGCTGGGGCACCGGCTCGACCACCGGCCGTCGCAGATGTCGGGCGGGGAGCAGCAGCGGGTGGCGATCGCGCGGGCGCTGGTGGGGGAGCCTTCGGTGCTGCTGGCCGACGAGCCGACGGGGAACCTGGACACCCGCAACGGGGACGAGGTGATGGCCATCCTCGACCGGTTGAACGCCGACAGCGGGGTGGCGATCGTCCTGGTCACCCACGAACCCGAGGTCGCGGCCCACGCGCGCCGCCAGATCCACGTGCGCGACGGTCTCATCGAACTCGACACCGCCAACCGCCAGGGGGCCTCGGCAGGCGGCGTCGCCCCCGAAGACCACCGTGAGGAGGGAGACGGGTGAGGGGCGCGGAGGCGTTCTTCATGGCGCTGGAGGCCCTCAGGGTCAACCGGCTGCGCAGCACGCTCACCATGCTCGGCGTGATCATCGGCGTCCTGGCCGTCGTCATCCTCGTCGCGATCGGCTCGGGCGCCAAGAACGCGATCGAGCGCGAGATCTCCGGCCTGGGCAGCAACATCATCCTCGTCGTCCCCGGCCAGCTCAGCGTGGGCGCGGCCCCGACGCAGAGCAGGATGAACCTGTCCGACGCCGCCTACGTCCGCAGGGTCGTCGGTGATCCCGGCAAGGTCACCGTCTCCGTCCAGTCCGGTGAGACCGTTCGCGTCGGCAGGACGGATGCGTTCGTCACCATCGTCGGCACGGACGAGAACCTCCCCAACATCTTCCAGCGCCCCCTCGACCGCGGCCGCTACCTGACCGAGACCGACGTCGACACCCGTCGCAGGGTCGCGGTGCTCGGCGCGGAGGTGGCCGACGAGCTGTTCGGCGACATCGACCCCGTGGGCCGCCAGATCACCGTCTCGGGTGCCCGCTTCCGCGTCGTCGGCGTCTACGCCACGGTGGGCGCGACGTTCGGGGTGGCCCGCGACAAGGAGGTGCACGTTCCCGTCACCACCGCGCAGCGGCTGATCGGCGCCGACAAGATCAACGGCATCGCGGTCGGCGCCTCGGGCCCCGACGAGATCGAGCCGCTCCAGCAGAAGGTCGTCGACGCCCTGAGCCGGCGCTATCCGGGCGAGCGCTTCTCCGCTGTCACCCAGACGCAGCTGCTCGGCACCATCGGCAGCGTCCTCGGCATGCTCACCGGCGTGCTCGCCGCCATCGCGGGCATCTCGCTGCTCGTGGGCGGCGTGGGCGTCTCCAACATCATGCTCGTCAGCGTCCGCGAACGCACCCGCGAGATCGGCCTGCGCAAGGCGCTGGGCGCCCGCCAGCGCGACGTCCTGGCCCAGTTCCTCATCGAGGCCGTGCTGCTGACCACCATCGGCGGCGTGCTCGGCATCCTGCTCGGCGTGGGCGGCGCGCTGGCCATCCAGGCGTTCACGCCCGTCCCCGCGGCGATCACCTGGTGGTCGGTCGCGCTGGCGTTCGGGGTGTCCGCCGCCGTCGGCGTCTTCTTCGGAGTGGCCCCCGCCCGCCGGGCGGGCCGCCTGGACCCGGTGATCGCCCTGCGCGCGGAGTGACCCTCCGCGGGGAGAGCCCAGCGGAGGGTCCATGCCGAGTCAGGCGTCGCGCTTCTTCAGCAGGACGGCGGCGAGGACCAGGGTGACGGCGATCCAGCCCAGGTAGACGGCGAACCCCGTCCACGGCGCCAGCCCGCCCACGGGGTTCACCTCGGTGATCCGTATCCCCGCGTTGGAGGTGAAGTGGTCCCGCACGACCCGTCCCCACTCGCCCGGCAGCATCACCGTCATGGTGGGCAGCACCATGATCAGCGCGATGGCGGTGACGATCGCGCCGGGGGTGTGCCTGATCAGCGCGCCGAGGGCCAGCCCGAACAGCCCGCTCGCGGTCAGGTACAACCCCGCGCCGACGACCGCGCGGAAGACGCCGGACTCGGTCAGGGCCACCGACAGCCCCTCCCTGGCGAAGATCACCTGACTCGCGAAGAACGCGCCGAACGAGGCCGCCGTGCTGACCACGAAGGCCACGGCCGCGAAGACCACGACCTTGCCGGTCAGCAGCCCGAGCCGCCAGGGGACGGCTGTCAGCGTGGTGCGGATGGCTCCCGTCCGGTACTCGCCGCTGATCACCAGCACGCCCAGCGCCGCCAGCGCCAGCGAGGCGAACGACAGGCCGCTCAGGCTCGTGCCGACGAGCTCCAGGCCCTCCTTGGCGCCACTCTGTCCTGTCACCGCCACCGCTCCCAGGACGCCGAGCGCGAGCATGAGCACGCCTGCCGTCCCCAGCGTCCACATGGTGGAGCGGACGGACCGGATCTTGGTCCACTCCGAGCGCAGCACGTCGATCATGAGGTGTACTCCAGACTGTCCTTGGTGAGCTCCATGTAGGCGGCCTCCAGCGTCGGCTGCACGAACGTCAGCTCCTCCAGCGCCAGCCCCCGCTGCGCGGCGAGCGTGCCGATCTCCAGCGGGGACGTTCCCGCCACCCGCAGGTGGTCGTGGTGCCGTTCGGCGTGCGGCAGCAGGGCCGCCACCTCCGCCAGGTACGGCGAGCGCACCTTCACGTATCCCTGGGAGCTGCGCCCGATGAACTCCTCGACGCTGGTGTCGGCGATCAGCGTGCCCCTGCCGATCACGATCAGGTGGTCGGCGGTCTGCGCCATCTCGCTCATCAGATGGCTGGAGACGAAGACGGTGCGTCCTTCGGCGGCCAGCTTCCTCATCAGCGTGCGGATCCACAGGATGCCGTCCGGGTCGAGCCCGTTGACCGGCTCGTCGAACAGCAGGATCTCCGGGTCGCCGAGCAGCGCGGCCGCGATGCCGAGCCGCTGCGACATGCCGAGAGAGAACCCGCCCACCCGTCGCCTGGCCACCCCGGTGAGCCCGACCAGCTCCAGGCACTCCGCCACCCGCGAGGCGGGGATCCCGTTGCTCTGGGCGATGGCCAGCAGGTGGTTGCGGGCGCTGCGCCCGCCGTGGACGGCCTTCGCGTCCAGCAGCGCGCCGATCCTGCGCAGAGGGTGCTTGAGTTTCGCATACGGCACGCCGTGGACGGTGACGGCCCCGTCCGTCGGATGGTCGAGCCCGAGGATCATCCGCATGGTGGTCGACTTGCCGGCTCCGTTGGGCCCGAGGAACCCGGTCACCCGTCCGGGAGCGACGTCGAAGGACAGTCCCGCCACGGCCGTGGTCTGGCCGTACCGTTTGGTCAGATTGGTCGCCCGTATCGCTGTCATGCCTTCTAGGCTCGCGGCGGGAAACGCCGGTTCCTTCCTGCTGCGGGACGGTTTCGCGGGCGAAGGAGTGGGAGGACGGTCCTACTCCCCAGGGCTGACGAGCCCCCGCTCGTAGGCGACGATCACCGCCTGCGCCCTGTCCCGCACGCCGATCTTGGCGAACAGCGCGGTCACGTGGTTCTTCACGGTGCTCGGCGAGACGTCGAGCCGCTGGGCGATCTCGCCGTTGGACAGGCCCTTGGCGATGAGCACGAGCACGTCCCGCTCCCTCGCGGTGAGCCCCTCGATCTCGGCGCGGGGGCGGCCGCCCCTGACGTAGGTGTGGATCAGCCCGGTGAGCAGGCGCGGGGCGACGACCGCCTCGCCGCCGTGGACGACCCTGACGGCGTCGACGAGCTCTTCGGGCGAGACGTCCTTCGGCAGGAAGCCGTCGGCTCCCGCCCTGAGCGCGGTCACGACGTTCTCGTCCAGGTCGAACGTGCTGAGCATGAGGACCTTGGTCCGCGCGAACTCGGCGACGATGGCCGCGGTCGCCTCGATGCCGTCCATCCCCGGCATGTGCAGGTCCATGACCACGACCTCGGGGCGCAGATCGCGGCAGCGCTCCAGCGCCTGCGCGCCGTCGTTCGCCTCGCCGACGACGGAGATGTCGGGCTGCGCGTTCAGCATGAGCCGGTACCCGGTCCTGACGAGGGCGTGGTCGTCCACGAGCAGCACGGTGATCACAGTGGCAGCCTCGCATGGACCTCGAAGCCGCCCGCCTCGCGGGGACCCGTGCGCAGCCGCCCGCCGCAGAGCGCCACCCGCTCGGCCATCCCCGCCAGCCCGAAGCCGCCAGGGGAGGAGCCTGGAGAGGAGGTGCTCACCGCGGTCCCGTCGTCCAGGACCTCGACCTCGACCGCCCGCTCCTCGTAGCTGATCCGTACGGTGGCCCGCGCCCCGCTCGCGTGCTTGCGCGTGTTGGTGAGCGCCTCCTGAACGATCCGGTAGACCGCCAGATCGATCGCCGCGGGCAGCGGCACCGGTGAGCCTTCCACGGCCAGGCTCGCGGGCAGCCCTGCCGCGCCGGCCTGCTCGACCAGGGTCGGCAGTCCCGCCGCGCCCGCTCCCGTCGCCTCGCCGCCTCCTGGGCCGTCGGCTCTGAGGACGTCGAGCAGGTGCCGCATCTCGGTCAGCGCCTGCCTGGCGGTCTGCTCGGCCGACAGCAGCGCCTCGCGGGCCTCGGGCGGCTCGGGGGGCATGACCGCCCTCGCCCCGCCGACCAGCGCGTTGATCACGCTCAGGTGGTGGGCCACGACGTCGTGCAACTCGCGGGCGATGCGGCGGCGCTCCGCGCGGACCGCCTCGTCGGCGCGCTCCCTGTTCGCGCGCTCGCGCAGCTCCGCCCTCGCTCTCACGAGCTGGCCGACGCCCACTGCCACCGGGTAGACCGTGATGGCCAGGCTCTGCGTCGGCGCCTGGAGGACGAGGGCGACGCCGTAGGCGGCGGTGAGGGCGGCCGTGGTGACCAGCGTCCTCCTGCCCGCGGTGTAGCGGCCGAGGCTGTAGAGGGCGATCATCGCGCTGGTGACGGTCGGGTTCGCGGAGAAGGTGAGCGTGTCCACGATGTCGAGCGCGACGACGGCCACGGCGACGGGGACGGGGTGGCGGCGCCGTACGAGGAGGGGAAAGACGGACACCAGCAACATCGCCGCGCTTGCCGCGACGGGCGGGGCGTCGGCGACGGTGGTGACGATCCCGAGCACGGCGATGGCGCCGAGCACGGCGACCAGCGTCGCGTCGAACACCTCGGGGCGGCCGAAGAACCGCCATATCGCCCGCCCTACGCGCATGGCCTGAACCCTAAGCCAGCTCGTGGCGCTCCGGGCTGCTCCGGCCCCGTTCTCCCCAGGCGGACCCGGCACGGCCGACTGCGGTAACGTCGGCGCATGAGCGAGTCGGTGCGAGTCGTCTGGGACGACGCCCTCACTGCCTATGATTTCGGCCCAGGTCACCCCCTCGCTCCCGTCAGGGTCGAGCTGACCATGGCGCTGGCCCGCGAGCTGGGCGTCCTCGACAGGACCGAGGTCGTCGGCTGCGTGCCCGCCACCGACGACGAGCTGGCCCTCGTCCACAAGCGCGACTACATCGAGGCCGTCAAGCGAGTCTCGGCGCACGGCGGCCCCGACCTGACCGCAGGGCTGGGCACTCCGGACAATCCCGCCTTCAAGGGCGTCCACGAGGCCTCCGCGCTCATCGCCGGCGCCTCGCTGGCCGCCGCCCGGTCGGTCTGGGAGGGTGCGGCCGAGCACGCCGTCAACATCGCGGGCGGCCTGCACCACGCCATGGCCAACGTCGCCAGCGGCTTCTGCGTCTACAACGACCCGGCCGTGGCGATCGCCTGGCTGCTCGCCCAGGGCGCGTCGAAGGTCGCCTACGTGGACGTCGACGTCCACCACGGCGACGGCGTCCAGGCGCTCTTCTACGACGACCCGCGCGTGCTGACCATCAGCCTGCACGAGAGCCCCCGCACGCTCTTCCCCGGCACGGGATGGCCGGAGGAGACCGGCGTGGACGGCAGCGCCGCCAACGTGGCGCTGCCCGCCGGCTGCGGCGACGAGGGCTGGTTGCGCGCCTTCCACGCCGTCGTGCCGCCACTGCTGAGGGAGTTCGCCCCCGAGATCCTGGTGACGCAGCACGGCTGCGACAGCCACGCGCTCGACCCGCTCGCGCACCTGATGCTGAGTCTCGACGGCCAGCGCACCGCCTACGAGGCGCTGCACCGCTTGGCGCACGAGACCGCGGGTGGGCGCTGGATCGCCACGGGTGGCGGCGGCTACGAGCTGGTCCAGGTGGTGCCGAGGGCGTGGACGCACCTCATCGCCGAGGTGTCGGGCCATCCGATCGACCCGTCGACCAGGACGGGCGAGGCCTGGCAGGCGCTGGTCCGCGAGCGGACGAGGGAGACTCCGCCCCTCACGATGACCGACGGCAGGCATCCGGCGGTCAGGGAGCTGTTCGGCGTCTACGACCCCGACGACGCCGTCGACCGGGCGATCATGGCGACGAGGCACGCCGTGTTCCCCTTCCACGGCCTCGACCCCATGCCCTGACGCGCGCGGCACGTCGCGGGAGGCGCTCACGGCGCCTCTCCGGCCCTCCCCGTGCCCGACGCGCGCTCGTGGACGTCGGCCTCGAACTCCTCCAGCAGGCTCTCGCACGTGGCCAGCCACTGCTCGCACTCGCCGCGGCCGTGGCCGCCGAACCAGTCGCGCTCCACCACCCTGGCGAACCAGCGGTGGATCTTCTCGAGGTCCTGCCTGATCTCCTCGGCCTTCTCGAAGGAGTAGTTCTCGCGGAAACGCTCGAACTCGATCTCCTTCACGAACGTCGTCCTGCACTCCTCGGCGATCTCGCCGTACTCCTTGGCCGCCATCTCTCTGAAGCTCTCCACCAGCGCGGCGTCCTGTTCGTGGTCGCCCGACGGGACCCTGAAGAAGTAGGAGGTGCCGTCCAGGCTCCGGATCCGCTGCCTGATCTGGTCGAGGTCTCCGGCGACCTCGCCCGTGTCGGGCAGGACGCAGACCGCCTGCTGCAGGTAGAGCGCGCCCAGGCGCTTGAGCTCGCGCCAGACCGAGACCCGCGCGCGTGAGGGCTCGCTCGGCACCTTGTAGGTGAGCAGCAGCCAGAAGGCCGGCGCCACCGGCCGTCCTGACGCGGCGGCCTCGGGGCGGGGCCGGGTCCTCCCTCTCCTCCGTGTGGTGGAGGCAGAAGCAGGCGACGTCATCGGCACTCCTCCTGAAGGAAGTGTCCAACACTACCGGCGAGCCGACAGGAATTTCGTGACCTAAGCGGTGGTTCAGACCATTTGTCGAGGCGTTAGGCTCCGACAGGTGGGAGGGAGAGTCCATTGCTGACCCGCGACGAGCTCCGCGAGCACCTGATCAGGACGCGCATCGCCGGAGATGTGGCCACCAGCAGGGAGAACAACCTCGACCACTACAGGTCCGTCGCGAACCGCGACCCCTACTTCCTCTTCGGTCTGACCGGCCTCGAGAACTGGTCCTACCGTGACGTCCTCGCCCAGATGGCCAAGTCGGCCGGCGTCGTCGCCGACCCGGGCCACCGTGAGGGCCAGGACACCATCGACCCCGAGCGCACGATCGACGCGCTCGACCTCATGGCCGAGCGGATCGCCGCCGTGCTGAGCAGGCCCTCGCCGCGGGTGCTGTTCGCGACGGGACACCCGACCGGGCTGCTGGCCATCCACCTGCCGCTGGCGGCCGCCGTGGCGGCCAGGGGGGCGACCCTGCTGACCCCCGCCGAAGGATGGACCTACTGGGGAGCGGGCTTCGGCAGGAAGCGTAAGATCCGTTATCTGGGCGATGTGGCGATGCTCGACGACAGGGGCGGCTTCGTCCACACGCACGATTCGGCGCCGATGGAGGCCATGCTGGCCGAGCTCGGCGACGCGCGTCCCGACCTCGTGGTCGCCGACCACGGCTGGGCGGGCGCGGCGGGGCAGGCGGGCGTGCCGACCGTCGGCTTCGCTGACAGCAACGATCCCGCCCTCTTCCTCGGCGAGGCGGAGGGGAAGATCGACGTGGTGGTCCCACTTGATGACAATGTGCTACCACGCTATTACGCGCCGTTGACCGATCGTCTCGTCACACGAGTCTCACACGCCCTTTGAGTTTAATTCGGTCCTCCCTATACCGTCTTTTCGCGCCTGCATTCCAAGAGGCTCGTCGTCCCTTTGCCAACTTTTGAGGGGGGCTGGGCGACTCTTATGTGTACGAACATGGACAGTTCCAACGTCCAGGCGAGGGGCACGGCCCGGCTGCTGGCCAGCGATTTTGCTGGTTCCGCTGACAGGTGGCTCCGATAACTGGGAAAGTAGGGGGTTTGCGCACTCGGAGTCCCGACTTACGCTGACGGCAGTACACGTGCGTGAGCAATGGCACCAGTGGGGATAACCCGGAAACACGTGCGGAAGAGGCGTCCGATGGGTGCAGGCGAAAGACCTCTCAGCGAGGTGAAGTTCCTGACCGTTGCTGAAGTGGCCACGGTCATGCGGGTGTCCAAGATGACGGTGTACCGGTTGGTGCACTCCGGCGAGCTCCCGGCCATCAGGGTCGGCCGCTCGTTCCGAGTTCCCGAGCAGGCGGTCCACGACTACCTCAGGGAGGCTTACATCGAGGCTGGCTAAGCCTGAGAGGTAGCGGTGTGATCGGTGGTCACATCGCGAGTGTTGTCACACGGTTACCCCCAGGGGGCGATCTACCGTGGATCGCCGGTAGTCTGTTGACCGGTGTGCGCTCGCACACCGAGTCAGCCTTGCTATCAGTTACCTGGGGGTCCCGTGGGCTCTGTGATCAAAAAGCGCCGCAAGCGGATGGCCAAGAAGAAGCACCGCAAGCTGCTGAAGAAGACGCGCATCCAGCGTCGTAACAAGAAGTAGACGCAGTCTGTGAGGCGCCGATGACCCACACCGTGCTTGTCACCGGGGTCTCGCGCCACATCGGCGCCCGGGTGGCGAGCGTTCTCGCGGCGGACCCGGACATCAGTCGCGTCATCGGAGTGGACACCGTGCCGCCCCCCTCGCTGACCCGAGATGGCGGCATCTCCCTCGGCCGGACGGAGTTCGTCCGGGTGGATCTTCGCAGCCCCGACATCGCTCAGGTGATCGCGGCTGCGGACATCGACATCGTTGTGCACATGAGCCTCGTCAGCGCTCCTTCGGGGAGCGCGGGCCGAGCGTCCATGAAGGAGCACAACGTCATCGGCACCATGCAACTGCTCGGTGCCTGCCAGCGGTCGTCGAGCGTGCGCCGCGTGGTGGTCCGTTCCACCACCGCGGTCTACGGCTCGTCGCCGATGGATCCGGCGGTGTTCACCGAGGACGTCGAACCTCACGACAGTCCGTCCCACGGCTATGCCAAGGACGCGGCCGAGGTCGAAGGCTATGTCCGGGGCTTCGCGCGCCGCCGTCCCGACCTCACGGTCTCGACGCTGCGCTTCGCCAACTTCATGGGTCCAGGCGTCGACTCGCCCCTGACGCGCTACTTCAGCCAGGCCGTCATGCCGACCGTGTTCGGCTTCGACCCCAGGCTGCAGTTCGTCCACGAGGACGACGCGGTCGAGGTGCTGCGAAGGATGGCCCTGGAAGATCACCCCGGCACGTACAACGTGACCGGGGAAGGCGTGCTTCTGCTGTCGCAGTGCGCCCGCCGGGCTGGAGCCTTCGCCCTTCCGCTCCTCGCCCCCGCCTTCCGCATGCTGGGCGAGGCCGCCCGCGGTACCGGCCTGGTCGACTTCTCACCCGAGCAGCTGCGCCTGCTGTGCCACGGCAGGGTCGTCGACGGCGCCAAGCTCGCGGCCGAGCTCGGTTGGAAGCCCAAGTTCACCACCGCCGCGGCGTTCGAGGACTTCCTGCGATCGAGGAAAGGTGTCAGGCGTTGAGCGCCTCTCCCGAAGAGCGCCGGGTGATTCCCATCACCGAGGCGCCCTCCTACGCCGGCGGGGACGACGACGCCGTCGCCCGCCTGCTGGCCTTCGTGCGCCGCCGCCTCACCGGCGAGTACGAGGTGGACGAGTTCGGCTACGACGCCGAGCTCACCGACAAGGTACTGCTGGAGCTGATCAGGCCGCTCTACCACCGGTGGTTCCGCGTCGAGACCTCTGGCCTGGACAACATCCCCTCCGACAGCGGCGCGCTGATGGTCGCCAACCACTCGGGCACACTCCCCGTCGACGCGCTGATGATGCAGGTGGCGATCCACGACGAGGCGGGGCGCGCGCTGCGGCTGCTCGGCGCCGACCTCGTCTACCAACTGCCCGTGCTCGGCCAGCTGTCCCGCAAGACCGGCCACACCCTGGCCTGCCGCGAGGACGCCGACCGCCTGCTGCGCAAGGGCGAGCTCGTCGGGGTGTTCCCCGAGGGCTTCAAGGGCGTCGGCAAGCCCTTCTCCGAGCGGTACAAGCTGCAGCGCTTCGGCAGGGGCGGCTTCGTCGCGTCCGCCATCCGCGCGGGCGTGCCCATCGTGCCCACGGCGATCGTCGGGGCGGAGGAGATCTATCCCAAGATCGGCGATCTCAGGTTCCTCGCTCGGCTGCTCGGCCTGCCGTACCTTCCGATCACTCCGCTCTTCCCGTGGTTCGGGCTGCTCGGGCTGATCCCGCTGCCGTCGAAGTGGATGATCGAGTTCGGCGAGCCGATCAGGACCGACACCCTCGAGCCCGCCGCGGCCGACGACCCGATGCTCGTCTTCGAGCTCACCGACCACGTCCGCGAGGTCGTCCAGCAGATGCTCACGGCCCTGCGGCTGCGTCGCGGCCACGCCTTCTTCTGACCTCCTTCTCACCTGGGTACGGCCCGCCGTACCGCAGCGCGTGAACCCGGATGGCGCCGGACGGAGAGATACCGGGGACCGCGCTGATTCCACGAAGGGGGCGGCCTGTTGACCGCGCCATCTCCCGTCAGGCTCAGGGACGACGAACTGATCCGAGGCTCCCTGGCCGACCCCGAACAGTTCGCCGAGCTGTTCGACCGCTATTCGGGAATGCTGTATCGCTACGTCTCCCGGCGTCTGGGCCCTGAGCCCGCCGAGGACCTCGTCGGAGAGACGTTCCTCGTCGCGTTCTCGAAGCGGAACAAGTACGACCAGTCCTACGTGGACGCCAGGCCGTGGCTGTTCGGCATCCTCACCAAACTGCTCTCACGCCACCACAGGAGCGAGGCGGCCCGATACCGGGCGCTGCTGCGCCTGCCACAGGACGGCGTGGCCGAGTCGCCCGCCGAGCGGGTCGTGACCGGCGTGACGGCGCAGGCGACCAGGCCGTTGCTGGCCAGCGCCCTGGCCGCGCTGCCCGCGAGGGACAGGGACGTGCTGCTGCTGGTGGCCTGGGGCGACCTGGCCTACGAGGAGGTGGCGCAGGCGCTGTCCATTCCGGTCGGAACCGTGCGCTCCCGGCTCAACCGAGCGCGCAGGAAGGTCCGCGCGGCGCTCGGCGACACCAACCCGATGCTGGAGGAGGCGTGACCATGGACGATCTGAGGATGCTTCGCGACTTCGGCGACGAACTGGAGCACGAGCCGCCCGCCTCGCTGGTCCGCCAGCGGGCGCGCTTCACCGAGCGGCCGCGCCGCAGGTTGAGGCTCGGCGGCTGGCCCATGCTCGGCCTCGCGGCCGTCGCGACGGCGGCGGCCGTGGCCGTGCCCATGGTGATGCTGCAGGGCGGCGGCCGGCTGACGGCGGGAACGGTGGCCCCTCCGGCGGGCGCGCGCCCGGCCAAGGCAGGCCAGGCGATCAACGTGCTGCTCGTCGGCTCCGACACCCGCCAGGGCGAGGGCAACGCGAAGTACGGCCGGATCGCGTCCACGATGGATTCGGGCCGCAGGGCCGACACGATGATCCTGCTGCACCTGTCGGCCGACGGGCGGCGAGCGGTCGCGGTCAACCTGCCCCGCGACTCGATGGTGCAGCTGCCGAGCTGCGACGGACGGCCGGGCGGGCTGAACATGCTCAACGCCTCGCTCGACATCGGCGGCCTGCGGTGCGTGTGGACCAGCGTCGAGAAGCTCACGAAGGTCAGGGTCGACCACGCCGTCGAGATCGACTTCGCCGGGTTCAAGAAGATGGTCGACGCCATCGGCACCGTCAGCGTGAAGGTGCCCAGCCCCATCGACGACAGGAAGGCGAAGCTGAAGCTGCCCGCGGGCGATCACAGGCTCAACGGGGAGCAGGCGCTGGGCTACTTCAGGCTCCGGTCCTACGACGATGGCAGCGATCTGTCGCGTATCAAGCGGCAGCACCGGTTCCTGGCCGCGATGGCGAACGAGGTGAGGAGCAGCCCGACCAAGCTCGCCGCGTTCATCCAGGCGGCGGGTGAGGCGCTCACCACCGACGAGGGGCTCGGGGTCAGGGAGATGACCGACATCGCGCGGGGCATGTCGGAGGCCGACCTTTCCTTCACCACCGTTCCAGTCGAGCCCCACCCCGACGATCGCAACCGCCTCAGGTGGAAGCAGCCCGAGGCGGGCCGGCTGTTCCAGGAGATCGCCCACGACCAGCCTATTGGACGATAAGTCCAGTAGAGGTTATCGTCTGCGGCATGAGAGCGTGGGCGGCGGCGGCAGGGGTGCTGACAGGTGTGGCCATCGGGGCGGTCGTGCGCGCGCGGCGCGCCCCTCACCTGGCGACGGCGCGCGGACGCGTCCTCGCCGTCACCACCTCTGACGGCGTACGGCTGGCCGTCGACGTCGACGAGCCCGCGGCCCCGTCGTACGCCGTGGTGTTCGCCCACGGCTGGGTCCTCAACAGGCACTCCTGGCACTTCCAGCGGGAGGCGCTGGCAGGGCGCGCCATGCTCGTCTTCTACGACCAGCGAGGGCACGGCGACTCCAGCGCGGGCGCCGCGGACCGCTGCACGATCGAGCAGCTCGGCGAGGACCTGCACGCGGTCATCGAGGCCGTGGTGCCTGCCGGGCTGCCCGTGGTGGTCGTCGGCCACTCCATGGGCGGGATGACGGTGATGGGGCTGGCCGCGGCCCGCCCCTCGCTGTTCGGGTCGCGCATCGTCGGCGCGGCGCTCGTGAGCACGTCGCCTGGCCGGTTGGGGGAGAGCACGTTCGGGCTGCCCGGACCGATCGGCAGGCTCGCGCCGCGCGTCACCCCGCTGCTCATGAAGCGGCTGCGGGACCCGCTGATCAACCCGGTCACGACGCTGCCTCTCACCCGCCACATGGCCTTCGGGCCGCGCAGGGAGCACCTGCGATTCGTCAACAGGATGATCGCGGCGACGCCGGCGACGGTGATGGCGGGCTTCTTCCACGGCATGGTCGCCCACGACAAGCTCGCGGCGTTACAGGCGCTCGCGTCGGTGGAGACCCTGGTGCTGGTCGGCGCCCTCGACCGGCTCACGCCTCCCGTCCACAGCCGCAGGATCGCCGGCGCCCTGCCCTCCGCCAGGCTGGTCGTGGTCCCGGGCGCGGGGCACATGGTCGGGCTGGAGAACCCGACGGCGGTCGGCGTCGAACTCGCCGCCCTCCTGGAACGCTGCTCCTTGCGCCTCGAGAAACCGGCCTCCCTGGG
>NZ_JBYITD010000032.1:0-132894 GCF_057708945.1 Nonomuraea sp. bgisy101 | reverse complement strand
CCGCGCTGCCCGCCGCGTGACCCGCCGGACGGGCGGGCCGAAGGTCAGGGGCGGCCGGCCGTGACGGCCGGGACGAGGGATTCCTCGCGCCGGCCGCGGGCGGCCCTGGGCCTGGTGCCCGCGTACAGCGCGCCGGAGACGATGAGGACGCCCGCCACCAGCTTGAGCCACGAGATGCTCTCCCCGGTCACCAGCGCCGCCGACGACAGGCCGAAGACCGGGATGAGCAGCGTGTACGGCGCGACCGTCGAGGCGTCGTAGCGCCGCAGCAGCCATCCCCACACCCCGAACCCGCCGAGTGTCGACACGAACGCCACGTAGACGAGCGACCACACGCCTTCCCACGCGAACGTCAGATGCGGGACTCCCTCGACGGCCAGCGATAGCAGCAGGAGCGGCGGCGCCGACAGCGCGCTGACCCACACCATGAAGCGCAGCGAGTCGGGCGGGGCGGCCTTGCGCTGGATGACGGTGCCCAGGCCCCAGGCGGCGGCCGCGCCCACGCACAGCACGAACGCGCCGACGGGCCCGCCCGAGCCGAAGTCGTACGCCACGAGGGCCAGCCCGGCGAAGGCGACGGCGAGCCCGGTGATCCTGCGCACGCCGGGCCGCTCGCCGAGCAGGACGGCCGCGAACACCACGACGAACAGCGCCTGCGTCTGCAGCACGAGCGAGGAGAGCCCGGGCGGCATGCCAGCCCGCATGCCGACGAGCAGCAGGCCGAACTGCCCGACCCCGACCGCGGCGGCCACGCCGACGATCCACTTCCATGCCACGCCGGGCCTGCCCACGAACAGCAGCGCGGGGAAGGCCGCGAGCGTGAACCGCAGCCCCGCGTAGAGCAGGGGAGGGAAGTGCCTGAGGCCGACCTCCATGACCACGAAGTTGAATCCCCACACGGCGGCGAGACCGACAGCTAGCAACAAATGCCGCAAACGCATGCGTCTATGCTCACAAGCCACGACTATTGAGCACAAGCGACATCTTCTAAGGTGAAAGGTTTAGAATAGCTACATGCTCGACCTCAACCGGCTGAAGGCGCTGCATGCCGTCCACGTCTACGGGTCGGTGGGCGCCGCCGCCGACGCGCTGATGGTCACCCCGTCCGCCGTCTCCCAGCAGCTGGCCAAGCTGGAGCGGGAGACGGGCGCGACGCTGCTCGAACGCAACGGCAGAGGGGTGAAGCTCACCGACGCCGCGGGCCTGCTCGCCGAGCACGCCGAACGCATCCTCGCCCTCGTGGAGACCGCCGAGGCCGACTTCGAGGCGTTGCGCGGCGCGGTCGTCGGCAAGCTCGCCGTCGGCGCGTTCCCGACGGCGGCCAGGGGCCTGATGCCGCAGGCGCTGAACCTGCTCAGGCTGCGCCACCCCGACCTGGCGGTACACCTGAGCGAGCGCGAGCCCGAGCGGCAGCTCAGGGAGGTCGCGCGGGGCGAGCTCGACCTGGTGGTCGTGCAGGACTGGCTGAACAGGCCGCTCGCCGTACCGGAGGGGCTGTCGAGGGCGACGCTGCTCGACGACATCGCCGACGTCGCGATGCCCGCCGCCCACCCGCTGGCCGAGCGTAAGGAGGTGGAGCTGGCCGAGCTGTCCGGCGACAGGTGGATCAGCTCCTCGTCCGGCACGATCTGCCATGACTGGCTGGTGTTCACGCTCCGCAGCGCCGAGCTCGAGCCCGAGGTCGCCTGCACGGCCGACGAGTACCCCACCCAGCTCGCGCTCGTGGAGGCCGGCCTGGGCTGCGCCATCGTCCCCAGGCTCGGCAGGGTCCACGTCCCCGCCGGGGTGCGGATGGTCCCGATCAGGCCCAGACAGACCCGGCGCATCTACGCGCTGTGGCGCACGGACGCGGCCAGGCGGCCCGCCATCCGCGCGGCCGTCGAGGCGCTCGTGGAGGCCAGCAAGGAGCTGGAGCTCGGCTGGATCAGCTGATCACGGGCGGCCCGGCCGGGATGGGCGGGCCTGTCCCTCAGCTGATCGCGATCGCGACCATGCCGCCGAGGATGACCCCGGCGGCGACCAGCCGGCGTCGCAGGTCGCCCTCGGCCAGCAGCCGCCCGCCCATGACGACCGCGATCAGCACGCTCACCTCCCGCATCGGGGCCACCACGCTGACCGGCGCCAGCTGGAAGGCGAACAGGGCCAGCAGGTACGACAGCGGCACCAGCACGGCCGCGCCCAGCACCCTCTTCCAGTGCTCGCGCCACACCTCGGCGATCAGCCGCCGCCTGCCCCCGATCACGAACGGCGTGATCGCCAGCATCCTGAACATCTCGCCGAGATAGATCAGCACCATCGGCAGGACCGCGAGCTCCTTCACCATCTGGGCGTCCCAGACCGTGTAGGCGGCGATGAACATTCCCGTCATCAGCCCGAACAGCAGCCCCTTGACGTCACCGGCGCCGCCCCCGCTGAGCAGGAACACCCCGACGCCCACCAGCAGAATCCCCGCGATGCCCAGATGCGTCGGGTGCTCGCCGAGGAACACCACGGCGACGGTGCTGGCCAGCATCGGCCCCGTGCCCCTCGCCACCGGGTACACCACCGACAGGTCGCCGTAGCGGTAGCCGCGCTGGAGCAGCACGAAGTAGGCCAGGTGCAGGGACGTGCTCACGCAGATCAGCGGCACCACCCGCCACGACGGCACGGCGCCGGAGACGATCGCGGCGGGCGTCCACAGCACGGTCGACGCGGCGGCGACCAACCAGAGGAAGACCACGGCGTCGGCTTTCGCGGCCTGCTTGCTCAGCAGGTTCCATCCGGCGTGGGAGACGGCTGCGACCAGGACGAGAGCGAGTGCGAGGGGGTTCACACGTCCACTTTCGCAGGCGGTCCGATCCGAGCGGATAGGGTGGGGCCACCATGGCTGAGACCACCGTCGTTCACCTGCTGCGGCACGGTGAGGTGCACAATCCCCAAGGCATCCTGTACGGCAGGCTGCCCGGCTACCACCTGTCGGAGACCGGCCACCTCATGGCCGAGACGGTCGCCAAGGCTCTGGCCGACCGCGACATCGTCCGCGTCTACAGCTCCCCGCTCGAACGCGCCCAGGAGACGGCCGCCCCCGTGGCCGGCAAGCTCGGGCTGGAGATCGCGCTCGACGACCGGCTGATCGAGGCGGGCAACGTGCTCGAAGGCCGGAAGATCGCGAACCTGGTCAGGAGCCCGCGCAACTTCCGCCACTTCTGGCATCCGGGACGCCCCTCGTGGGGCGAGCCGTACGTGCAGGTCGTGGCACGGATGCGGGCCATGGTCGACAGCGCGCGCGTCGAGTCCCGCGGCCACGAGGCGGTGCTGGTCAGCCACCAGCTGCCGATCTGGATGATCAGGATGGCCGCGGAGGGGCGCAGGCTGTGGCACGATCCGCGCCGCAGGCAGTGCGCGCTCGCCAGCCTGACCACGTTCTCGTTCGAGGGCGACAGGCTCGTCAGCGTCGGCTACAGCGAACCCGCCGCCGCGCTCGTCAAGAGCGGCCCCACCGTCCCGGGCGCGTGACTCCGCCGGTAGAGTGGCAAGCTCTACCGGCTGTAGTACAAGGAGATCATTCTCCCGTGCGCGCGAAACCCCATGCCCTCGCCCTCGTGGCCGTGCTCGCCGTCTCCGGCTGCGCCGGCAGCGCGGGCGGTCAGCCCCAGGCGGGCGACACCAGGTTCGTCGCGGGCGACGGCAAGGTGACCGTGTTCCCCGCGGCCGACCGGAAGCAGGCGCCCGCCGTCGAAGGGACGACTCTCGACGGCGCCAAGGCCTCGATCGCCGCGCACAAGGGCAAGGTCGTCGTGCTCAACTTCTGGGCCTCGTGGTGCGGGCCCTGCAGGGCCGAGGCGCCGGTGCTCAAGGACATCTACGCCAAGACCAAGTCGACGGGCGTGGAGTTCGTCGGCATCGACTTCAAGGACCGCCAGGCCGACGCGCTCGCCTTCGAGCGCACCGAGCAGCCCGGCTACCCCAGCATCTTCGACCAGCCCGGCAAGGTGGCGCTGTCGTTCCAGGGCACCGTGCCGCCCGCCGCGATCCCCTCCACGCTCATCATCGACGAGCAGGGCAGGGTGGCGGCCAGGGCCCTCGGCGCGGTCAAGTACAACGACCTGCTCAAGGCCGTGACCCAGGTGCGCGATGAGTGACGTCGTCGCCTCGGGCTCCCTGCTGCTCGCCGTGCCCATCGCGGTGCTGGCGGGCCTGGTGTCGTTCCTGTCGCCGTGCGTGCTCCCGCTGGTGCCCGGCTACCTGTCGTACGTGACGGGCATGAGCGCCGATCCCAAGCGCGGCCGGCTGGTCCTCGGCACCGGCCTGTTCGTGGCGGGCTTCGCGCTGGTGTTCGTCGCGGGCGGCGCCCTGTTCGGCGGCCTCGGCTCCGCCCTGTACGGCAGCGCCGACGTCATCACGAGGATCGTCGGCGTGCTGACGATCGTGCTCGGCCTCTCCTTCCTCGGCGTCATCCCCGGGCTCATGCGCGACGTGCGCATCCACCGCGTGCCCAACGCGGGACTGGCCGGCGCGCCGCTGCTCGGCGTGGTGTTCGGCCTCGGCTGGACCCCGTGCATCGGCCCCACACTCGCCGTCGTGCTCTCCCTCGGCTACAACGAGGGCAGCGCGGCCAGGGGCGCCTTCCTCGCCGTCGCCTACGCCCTCGGGCTCGGCCTGCCGTTCGTGGTCGCCGCCCTGGCCTACAGCAAGGCGCTGCGCACCTTCCGCGCCATCCGCAAGCACTCGCGGCTCATCACCAGGATCGGCGGCGGCATGCTCGTGACGGTCGGCCTCCTGCTCGTCACCGGGCTCTGGGGGCAGATCATCGCGGGCATGCAGACGTGGATCGGCGGATTCGAGCCGGTGATCTGATGACGGTCGACGAGCTCCAGAAGGAGACGCTCAAACCCGCCAGGCTCGGCGCGGTCGGCTGGCTGCGCTGGTTCTGGCGCACGCTGACCTCGATGAAGACGGCGCTCATCCTGCTGTTCCTGTTCGCGCTGGCCTCCATCCCAGGCTCGCTGGTCCCGCAGCGCTCGGTCGAGCCCGACAAGGTCGCGCTGATCTACCAGAACGACCCGGCGCTGGCCGAATGGTACGAGCGGTTCCACCTGTTCGACGTCTTCAGCGCGCCCTGGTTCGCGGCCATCTACCTGCTGCTGTTCACCTCGCTGATCGGCTGCGTCGTCCCGCGCACCACGACGTACCTGAAGGAGCTGCGCCGCAAGCCGCCCACGGCCCCGAAGAACCTGTCGCGCCTGCCGTACCACGCCGCGGTCGAGGGTCCGCTCGACGTCGAGGAGGCGGCCCGCAGGCTGCGGAAGCTGCGCTTCAGGGTGACCACGGGCCCTGGCTGGGTGTCGGCGGAGAAGGGCTACCTGCGCGAGACCGGCAACCTGCTCTTCCACGTCGCGCTGCTCGGCCTGCTGGTCTCCGTCGGGATCGGCTCCCTGTACGGCTACCGCGGCAACGTGCTGGTCGTCGAGGACGACGGCTTCGCCAACACCGTGGCCGCCTACGACCGCTACATGCCGGGCAACCGGGTCTCCGCCGAGTCGCTGGAGCCGTTCTCCTTCACGCTGAAGGACTTCCAGGCCTCCTACCAGGTCTCGGGCGCGAAACGCGGGCAGGAGCTCGACTACACCGCCAAGCTGTCGGTGCAGGACTCCCCCGCGGCCGCCGCCCGCGACTACGACCTCAAGGTCAACGAACCGCTCGACGTCGCGGGCACGCTCACCTACCTGATCGGCCATGGTTACGCGCCCGTCTTCAAGGTGACCGACGGCAAGGGGCAGGTGGCCTTCAACGGGCCCGTGCCGTGCCTCATCGAGCAGAAGGCGACGCTGACCTCCGGCTGCGTCGTCAAGGTGCCCGACGCCCAGCCCGCCCAGCTGGGCTTCCTGCTCACGTTCCTGCCCACCAGCGTCCAGCTGGGCGACGGCAGCTTCGTCTCCGCCTTCCCCGGCGCGGCCAAGCCCGAGGTGAAGATCCTCGGTGCCTTCTCCGGCGACCTGGGCGTGCGGTCGGGCAAGCCGCAGTCGGTGTACGAGCTGGCGCCGCCGGAGGTCATGAAGAAGCTGAACCCCCTCGTCATGGGGTCGAAGGCGCCCCCGCCGCTCGCGGTCGGCCAGTCCTTCGACCTGCCGGGCGGCGTGGGGAAGATCGAGTTCACCGGCGTGAAGGAGTGGATGACGCTCCAGATCGCGCACGACCCTGGACGCATGCCCGCGCTGCTGTCCTCCGCGCTCGCGACCGTCGCCCTGGTCCTGTCGCTCATGATCCGCCGCCGCCGCGTCTTCGTCCGCGTCAAGGACGGCACCGCGGACGTGGGCGGGCTGACGCGCACCGAGGGCTCGGGCGCGGGCTTCGCCGAGGAGTTCGCCGACATCGTCAAGGTCCTATCCGCAGGAGTGAAGGATGCCCGCTGACCAACTGGCAGGACTGAGCGACGACCTCATCCTCGCCACGGTGCTGCTGTACCTGGCCGCGATGATCGGGTTCGCGCTGGAGTTGGCGTTCGGCAGGGCCCGGACCAACTCGGGCGCGACCTCGATCACCGTCACCGAGGCGGAGGTCACCGAAGGCGTGCCCGCCGTCGCCGTCGCCGCGAAGGCCGCGGTCGCCGCGGGCTCCGCCAAGGGCGGCCCGGCCGAAACGGGGGCGGGCGCCGTGGTCGTCAGCCCGCCAGAGCCGCCCGCGTGGGCGCCCATGGCAGGACGGATCGCCGTCGTGCTCGGCTGGCTCGGCTGGGCGGCCAACCTGGGCTCCATCGTCACCCGCGGGCTGTCCGTCGGCCGCTGGCCGTGGGGCAACATGTACGAGTTCGTGGTGGCCATCTGCTTCGCCGCGGTGACCGCCTTCCTCGTGACCCAGCTTCGGGCCAACGTCCGCTTCCTCGGTGCGTTCGTCATGGTGACGTCGGCGCTCGGGCTCGGGTTCGCGGTCATCTGGCTGCACGTCCAGGCCGGGCCCGTGGTCCCGGCGCTGAACTCCTACTGGATCGCCATCCACGTCTCCGCCGCGGTCATCGCCGGCGGCCTGTTCATCGTGGCGGGCGTCTCAGGCATCCTCTACCTGCTGCGCGGCGAGGGCTTCTCCCGCCTGCCCACCCGCGACGACCTGGAGCGGGTCGCCCACCGGGCGATCGTGCTCGCGTTCCCGATCTGGACGTTCGCCGTCATCGCCGGCGCGCTGTGGGCCGACAAGGCGTGGGGCCGCTACTGGGGCTGGGACCCGAAGGAGATCTGGGCGTTCATCACGTGGATCGCCTACGCCGCCTACCTGCACGCGCGTGCCACCGCGGGCTGGCGCGGGCGCGCCGCCACGATCGTGCAGCTGATCGCGTTCGCGTGCCTGCTGTTCAACCTGGTGGGCGTCAACATCTTCCTCGGCGGCCTGCACAGCTACGCCGACGTCGGCGGCTGACCCGCCGTCCCCTTCATCACGTACGGCAGGCGACTGACCGGGGCCACCCCGGTCAGTCGTCGTCGCGCATGCGGCGGTCGAGGTCGCGCAGGAAGTCGGGGTCGTCGTCGGGGCCGCGGGGCGCCTCGCCCTTGTCCATGATCGAGCGGCCGGGAAGGTGGAACGGTCGCGAACGCGTAGGGCGGCCGAGCAGCAGCCAGAACACGCTGCCGACCAGCGGGACGAGGACGACGATGAGCACCCAGAGGATCTTCGGCAGGTTCCTGGCCTCCTCGTCCGGAGTCGTGATGACGTCGAACAACGAGTAGAGCCAGAAGGCCAGTACAGCCAGTCCGAGAAGCACGCCAGGCATGTCCGTACTGTAGGCCATCCATCACGTGATCGTGCCGGTGCGCTGCCCCATATCGGATGACTCGGGAAGATCAGCGTCGTACCGTGGTACCTGTTTCACGGCAGTCCGACCACGTTTCTCGACAGTTCGACCAAGGAGGCACCACCGGGCACGGCCCGGACGGCTGCACGTCTCGAAGTTCCCGCGCAGGGATGACGCGGGAGAGCGGGCACCGCGGCGCGGGGCCGCGGGGCGAGGGCATGGAGCCAGTGGCTCCAACGTCGTGGAGAGGTGCGATGGCCTTTTCTGACGATCGGCGGACCGGCGACAAGGGCCGTCATCGAAGGGGCAGTCGTTGGTGGCGGCGAGGTTCGTACCTGTTATCGCGCCGTTCGGACACGCCACGCGAGTCGTTCTGGGGCGGTGACAGGGCCGAGCGTACGGAGGAGCCCGAGGACCGCCCCGAGCACGGCGGGCCCGTGCGGCCCGCTGAGCGCCCGACGGCGCCGCCCGCGGGTCAGATGTACGGCAGGCCCCACGAGAGCCCGTACCGCCAGGACGGAAGGGCCGGCGGGCACCCCTACGCCGGACGCCTGGAGAGGGAACGCGGCGACAGGCCGGGGGCCGAGCGCTACGCCGCCTCCGTGCTCGACCGGCCGCAGTACACCTGGCAGGACTTCGAGCGCGTGGACGAGCGGCCGCGAGCCCAGCCCAACCGCCCCGACGTCCCCTCCCAGGGCGACGGCCTGACCCACTGCGGGCGCCTCGAAGGCATCCTGCACCGCCAATGGGACGCCAGAAACGGCCCGCCCTCGGCCGACGCCGTCAGGGCCGTGGAGAGCCTGGCCAGACTGCCGGAACGGCTCAAGGAACTGCTGGCCGAAGGGCTCGAGGGCATCTACGTCGGCGAGGGCGGCGTTCCCGACCTCGACGACATGGGCTACCTGCGCGGAGCGCCGCTCCCGTCGGGACGGGCGACATGGGACATCTGCGCGGGCGCGTACGGCGACCGCAAGATCGTCGTGGGCGACCGCCCCTCACCCACGCCGGACGTGATGATGCACGAGGTCGGCCACGCCATCGACGACGTCGACTCCCCGTACGGCGATTGGGTGTCGGACTCGCCGGAGTTCGTGGCACTCTACGAGCAGGCCGAACCCCTTCTGGCCTCTTCCTTCCACCGCCAGGGCGGCGGGCTCGGGCGCAAGGAGTTCTTCGCGGACGCCTTCGCGGCCATCGCCTCGCGCCAGCGTCCCGCTCTGGTCGACATGTTGGGCGGTGACACGCGGATGGCGCTCAATGTCATGTTGTTCTTCAACCGGCGCTACGGAATCTAGGTGATCAGCCATGTACGTCATCCGGCTCGCTGACGGGACTCTGCGCGTGCCGGAGAGCCTGACCAGCGAAGACGGGCGTCTCATCGGCAACGCGTACGTCGAGGTGGGGCCCGGCGACCCGGACTACGAGCGGTGGCTGGCCGAGGCGCTGACCGAGGAGGAACTCGCCGAACGGCGCAGGCGGTGGGAGGAGGAGAACGACGAGCTGGAGCGCGCGTTCCTCGCCTTCAAGTCCGAGCAGGAGGACGGCTGACCCGTCGACGACGGGTGAGGGGCGGGGGAGCGCATCACGACTCGACCCTTGGCGCGTGCGACGTGACGGCGGCCGGCCGGAGTCCGCTGGAGTGGCGTGGAGGACGGGCCTCGGCCACGTGCCCGCGGTGGGCTCGGCTGTGCGTGCCGTACGGCTGACGGGGCTGTCGGGTGACCCTGCGTGTTCCGGGTTGCACGCGCAGGATCACCGATGACGGACGTCAGACGCGCGGGGACTCACCTGCGGGCCGATCGGCCGTAAGGACGTCCTCGCCACGAAGAAGGGCGTGTACTTCCGACTCGCGGAAGCGACGGTGCCCTCCGGGGGTACGGATGCTACTGATGCGGCCTGCCGCGGCCCAGCGCGTCACCGTCTTTGGGTCTACCCGGAAGAGGGCGGCGACCTCTCCCGGCGTCAGCAGACGCTCGCTGCTACTCTCCACCAATCTCTCCCCCTCGCATCCCGCTTCCTGCCAGCGGGCGGACAGGTACCCAGTGTGTCGAGCGAAGCCTGATATATCCGCGCTTTTCAACAAAGATCACGGGTTGTTATCGGCCGACTGCCCGATTGTTATATGATAGAGCCTCTTTGGGGCTCTCGTGGGTGTTTCTTTACGAAAGCGCCTTACTGGGAACAGTAGCAGCGCTCGCGCCTGGTGCGTAGAGCGACCGCCCCCAGCGCCGAGTAACCTCGAGCTGTGCATCCCGTTCTCGTTTACACCGCGTCGCGGATCGGCCTGTTTGTCGTGACCCTGGGTGTGCTGTACCTGCTGAACATCAGGAACCCGCTGGCCTTGATCGCCTTCGCGTTCGTGATCAGTGGGATCGCCAGCTACGTCCTGCTGTCCAAGCAGCGTGACGCCATGAGCGCACGCATCAGCGACAAGGTCGACCGGCCGAAGCCGGAGGACGACTAGGGCAGGGGGAACATGCCAATCCGGGCATGGTACTCCCGTCCGAGTCGCGTTGTGTCACTACCAACGAGTAGTCCGTCCTTGTGCGCCAGAAATGCCTTGACTCCGATCCCACGCTCCCTGCCCGGATTCCAGCGGAGCGCCTTTCCCGAGACGGGGTGAATGGCCGCGATCCCCTCGCGCGGCACCGCCCCCGGCCCTGCCGAGTCTCGGCCTTGTGGATTGTCCATCCAGCGCTGATGCCCGCCCACGTAGACGGCGGCACCCGTCACGGCCACCGAATAGAGCGAATCCCCGCCCGTGTGGTTGACCCAGGTCGGCTTGACCCCGGCCCCCGCGGCGTGGGTCTCGAACCTGGCGGCGCTGTCGCACGGCTTCCGCCCGCCGCCGGGGCCGCCCGTCGTGACGACGACGAAGTAGCTCCCGTCGGGGGCGACGTCGAGACCCCTCACGTAGGAGGGGAAGGCCTTCATGCACGCCGCGGCGTAGGCGTCGGTGCGCCAGTCGGCGACCTTCGCCCGCACGGGGGTGATGTCGATCAGCCCGAGCTGGTCCCTCGGCAGGCCGTCCAGGGTGGTGAAGCTGCCGTCGACGATCAGCCGGTCACGTGACAGGGCCAGCGCGTGCACCTTCACCTTCGGGGTGCGCGGTGCGCCCGGTCTGATCGTGAAGCCGGAGTCGGGCACGCCCGTCGTCGCGTTGAGCCTGGCCAGCGCCACGCGCGGGCTGGTGAAGTCGCCGCCGACGTACAGCTTCGAGCCGCTCCTGGCCAGCGTCGTGACCAGGCCGCCGCTCACCCGGGGGTTGAAGCTCTCCATGACCGAGCCGTCGGCCATGCGCAGCCGTACGAGGCCGCTGCCGCCGACGTAGACGGTGTCTCCGGCGCCGGGGGCCAGCGCGTACACGGGCTCGGTGAACGAGGGGGCGAAGGTCGGCAGGATCTCGCCCGTCCGCAGGTCGTAGGCAAAGAGATTGTCACGTTCCACGGTGAATGACTGGCTTGCGTCGCTCACCTCGGTGAAGGCGCCGCCGACGACGACCGTGTCACCGACCACGGTGATGGCGTTGACGATGCCGTCGAGGACATGGGGCGTGGAGTCGACGGGATTCGTCGCCACCACGCGCGCGTGCGCGATGGGCGTGACGGCGACGAGCGCCGCGAGGGTGGTTCGGGCAAGCATTCGCAAAGTCTTAGCAGACTCTGGGTAATCGAGTTGCTACTTTCGGTTTATTGTCGCCTAAGCCCTAGGCTTGACCCCATGACCCGCGCTCAGTTGGACAAGCAGCCGCATGAGGTCGCCGCGATGTTCGATCGCACGGCCAAGCGATACGACCTCGTGAACGACGTCATCTCGCTCGGACAGGTGCGGTTGTGGCGCAAGGCCGTCGCCCAGGCCGTCGATGCGGGGCCCGGCGAGATCGTCCTCGACCTCGGGGCCGGTACGGGCACCTCCACCGACTCCTTCACCGGCCTCGGCGCCCGCGCGATCGCCTCCGACTTCTCCCTCGGCATGCTCGCCACCGGCGTCAGGCGCAGGGGCGGCAACTCCCTCACGGGCCAGGGCGTGCCGTTCATCGCGGGCGACGCGCTGAACCTGCCGTTCGCCGACGACGCCTTCGACGCCGTGACGATCTCGGTGGCGCTGCGCAACGTGCACGACACCGAGCAGGCGCTGCGCGAGATGCTGCGCGTCACCAAGCCGGGCGGCAAGCTGGTGATCCTCGAGTTCTCCCACGTGACGGTCAAGTCGTTCGACCTCGTCTACCGGGAGTACCTGATGAAGCTGCTGCCCAAGGTGGCCAAGGTCTTCGGCTCGAACGACGACTCCTACGAGTACCTCGCCGAGTCCATCAGGGACTGGCACGACCAGCCGGCCCTGGCCAAGATCATCCAGCGGGCCGGCTGGGAGCGGGTCGCCTGGCGCAACCTCAACCTTGGCATCGTCGCCATTCACCGGGGCTACAAGCCCCAGGGCTGAACCACTTCCATGGTCACCAGGCCGCCGTTGGCCGGGTGCCGATAGAAGACGACCGCCTGGGCCAGGCAGGCGGTCCTGATCTCGGCCGCGTAGTCCTCCAGCAGTTCGAGGCTCAGCCCCGACCGCAACCCGAGGAGCAGCAGCACGCTCGCGCCTTCCACGCTCATCCTGAGCACGAGCGGCAGGCGGCCCTTCTCCGTGCGCATGGACGTCCTCTTCGCCAGGCCCTGGAAGCGGTGCCGCACGATCACCGCCACCGCCTGACCCACGATCTCCCGCCTGACGTACGGCGTGCCCATGCAGGCGAGCGCGACGCCGACCACGGCCATGGCCGCCGTGAGACCGTTCGTCCACGCCGCCACCTGGACGGTGGCCGTCGAGAGCAGGCCGGCCACCGTCGCCTCGGTCCGCCATCTGAACACCGCCCCGAGGCGCGCGGGCAGGTCCCGCGCCTGCGGGATGCGCGGGTGGTCGCGAGGATGCCCTCCGCCGTCCCGCACCACGTCACGTACTGCTTCGCGTAAGCGGAGGTCGTTCTTCGTCGTGCCGATGTTCGCTGAGCTCCAGAGGAGGAAGCTCCCCTTGCGCGATCCACGCCTGGGGGTGACTCTGGTCATGTCTCACGGCTCCGATGCCCTGTCGTAGGTACGCGGTGCTGAGGGACTTCCGGGCGGATGGAGGCTGTGACCATCCGCCCGTGTCGTCTGCGTGGACATCCGGCTCGAACGTCCGTGGGGAGGTGCGCGCTTCTTCACGTCGATTCACCGTTCCTCGCGCTGCCAAGAGCTACGATGGAGTTTTCCCTCCGGGAAGTGTCGTGCAATTCCCGCTGGGATTATTGGAGAGATGCCCGCCTTCAGAGGGGTTCAACCCTTCCGAGCGGTGGGTAGTACTTCGACACGCTTGTGAGGAGAGCTGAGTGGCGCGGGAGCCGAGCCCCACCGTCAGCCGACGCCGTCTCGCCGCAGAGCTGCGTCGACTCCGCGAGGATGCCCAGGTAACGGGCACCCAGGTCGCCCAGGTCCTGGACGGATCTTCATCCAAGGTGTCCCGCATGGAGAAGGCCCAGGTGGCCGCCCACCGTGAGGATGTCGCCAGGCTGGCCGACTTCTACCAGGTACGGCCCGCCGTCCGTGAGGCGCTGCTCGCCTTGGCGGCGGAGGCGGAGGGCAAGGGTTGGTGGGAGGCGCACGGCGAATCGCTGTCCGAGTCCTACACCACCTTCATCGGCCTCGAGGCCGGTGCCGCGACGATGCTCACGTGGCAGAACGTCATCTTCCCCGGCCTGTTGCAGACCGCCGACTACGCCAAGGCGCTCATCAGCTTCGGCGACGCGTGGAACGCGCTACCGCCGATACAAATCGACCGCCTGGTCAGGGTTCGCGCGCGGCGGGGACGCATTCTCGAGGACCCCGATCCGCTGAATCTCACCGTTCTGCTCGACGAGTCGGTCCTGATGCGCAGGTTCGGCTCGCCCGAGGTCATGCGCAACCAGCTCAGGCACGTGCTGCAGGTGGCCGAACTGCCGAACGTCACCATTCGAGTGGTGCCGCTCGATCGGTCCTCGGCCTTTCACAGTTTCGTTCTGCTGAAGTTTCCCCAGCGTGAGGGCCTGGATCGGCTCCACGACGACCTCGTCTATATCGAGAACGCCACCGACGCGATTCTCGAGGAGAACGAACAGAAGACTTTCGCGTACGAGCGTGTGTTCCACCAGGTGTCGGCCGCCGCGCTGTCAGAAGAGGATTCGCTGAAACTCATCGGAGAACTGGCGCGGTGAATTGGCTCCTCACTGTCGGGGTATGCCCTCTTTGGCCCCCCGACAGTGAGGATATGCCCATGGAGTCAACGACCTCAGAAGAGATCGTGTGGCGCAAGAGCAGCCTGAGTAACCTCAGCGGCGAGTGCGTGGAGGTCGCGAGGGACGGTCAGGCGATACTCGTCAGACACTCCAAGCGGCCGGACGACGCCGTCCTGGAGTTCAGCATCGGGGAGTGGAAGGCGTTCATCGGAGGGGTGGCCCTGGGCGAGTTCTCCTACGAGTGACGGCGCGGTCGTCCTGGTGGTGTCGTCCGGTCAGCAGGCCCCAGTTGGGGGCGTTTGTGCTGGTGCGGGCGCCATGTCCATGGCCCTTAGGTGATAACTTCCTAACTTGCCAGCCTCGTTTTGATAACTCTCCAGTGTCGGTCGGTGATCTTGGGCTTCAATCCATGGAGGATGGGCCCGATGGTCACGCCCGCGCGCGGCTGCGACGACGCACCGTAGCGCCTACTTCTTCTTGGATGAGATGTGAACAGTGCGGTGTTCGGGACAGGTCTTCCCAGCGTCCCTTCTAGCGACCCGGACACCACCTGGCGCAAGAGCTCATTCAGCGGCCCGACAGGGGAGTGCGTCGAGTTCGCTCGGGGTGCCGACGGCGGGGTGATGATCCGGGACTCCAAGGACCCGTCGGGTGGGGTGCTGGCCTTCACTCCCGGTGAGTGGCGGGCGTTCGTCGCCGGGGTTCGCAACGCCGAGTTCGACGTCTGACCGCGAACGCGTGATCGAGTCAAGGCCCTCTGTCGTGGACGGAGGGCCTTCTTCATGGGTAAGCGCGTACCCGGCTGCCATCTGGTGCCGGAAAAGCGCTAGACTGCGTGCCGACAAAGTTTGTGAAGAGCTTCACAAAGGAACGAAGGCCAACACTCCGAGGCCGACCAGCGTGTAGGACAGGACAGGTCCGTGACCGTGCCAGCCGACATCAGGCAAGCGCAGGAGCCCGCCGTGACAGCGCGAGGAACGAGCCGGCCAGCGGCGAAGCGGGCGCGACAGTGAACGCGACCGACACCGACGCCGACGTCATCGTCGTCGGCGCGGGTCCCGCGGGTTCGGCGACGGCGTTCTATCTCGCCCAGGCCGGACTCGACGTCCTGCTTCTCGAAAAGACGCGCTTCCCCCGTGAGAAGGTCTGCGGCGACGGTCTGACCCCGCGGGCGGTCAAGCAGCTCATGAACATGGGCGTCGACATCGACGCCCCCGGCTGGGTCAGGAACAAGGGCCTGCGCGTCGTGGGCGGGGGCGGGCGCTACGACCTCGACTGGCCGCAGCTCGACAGCTTCCCCGACTTCGGCCTGGTGCGCACCAGGCAGGACTTCGACCAGATCGTCGCCGCCAACGCGGTGAAGGGCGGCGTCCGCCTGATGGAGGGCGTCAACGTCACCGGCCCGATCCTGGACGACCGCAGCGGTCACATCGTCGGCGTCACCACCAAGGACGGCGGCTCCTACCGCAGCCGCCTGGTCGTCGCCGCCGACGGCAACTCCACCAGGCTCGCGCTGGCGATGGGGCTCTACAAGCGGGAAGACCGCCCGATGGGCGTCGCCGTACGGACCTACTTCGAGTCTCCGCGCCACGACGACGACTACCTGGAGATCTGGCTGGAGCTCTGGGACGAGGAGACGCTGCTGCCCGGCTACGGCTGGGTGTTCGGCGTGGGCGACGGCACCTCCAACGTGGGTCTCGGCCTGCTCAACACCAGCGACGCGTTCCAGAACATCGACTACCGCGACCTGTTGAAGCGGTGGACGAGGAACATGCCCGCCGACTGGGGCTTCACCGAGGACAACATGACCACCCCCATCAGGGGGGCGGCGTTGCCGATGGCGTTCAACAGGCAGCCGCACTACACCAGGGGCCTGTTGCTCGTGGGTGACTCGGGCGGGGCGATCAACCCGTTCAACGGCGAGGGCATCGCCTACGCCATGGAGACGGGCGAGATCGCGGCCGAGGTGATCGTCAAGGCGCTGCGCGGCACCACACCCGCGCAGCAGGAGCGGATCCTGCGGGCGTACCCTCAAGTGCTTAAAGACGCATATGGCGGATATTTCACGCTTGGCAGGTGGTTTGTCGAAGCTATCGGGAAGCCTGGCGTGATGAGCTTCGGCACTCGCCATGGGTTGCACCACCCCAGGCTGATGCGCTTCGCACTCAAACTCCTTGGTAATCTCACCGACCGGCGAGGCGACGCGTCAGACCGGATCATCAACGCTCTCGCGAAGGTCGTCCCACCAGCATGAATCTGTCATCCGCTCGGCACACACACAGATCAGACTGCGCGCCCGCGCGCGTGGAGATGGGAGAGGAGGCGTAGCGATGGATCTCTATGTGCCCATCCTGGTGCTCGCCGTTCTCGCGGGAGGGTTCGCGCTCTTCTCGGTCGCGATCGCCCCGTTCACCGGTCCCAAGCGCTGGAACCGCGCCAAGCTTGACGCCTACGAATGCGGCATCGAGCCGACGCCCCAGCCCGTCGGTGGTGGGCGCTTCCCGCTGAAATACATGATCACCGCGATGCTGTTCATCGTGTTCGACATCGAGATCATCTTCCTTTACCCCTGGGCCGTGTCGTTCGACATGCTCGGGGTCTTCGGACTGGTCGAGATGGTGCTGTTCATCGTCACCGTGCTCGTGGCCTATGCCTACGTGTGGCGCCGCAAGGGTCTGGACTGGGACTAGATATGGGACTTGAAGAGAAACTCCCGAGCGGGTTCATCCTCAGCACGGTCGAAGCGGCCGCGGGGTGGGCCAGGAAGAACTCGGTGTGGCCGGCCACGTTCGGTCTCGCCTGTTGCGCGATCGAACTGATGGCAACCGGTGCATCGCACTACGACCTGGCGCGCTTCGGCATGGAGCGCGCTTCGGCGTCTCCCCGGCAGGCCGACCTGATGATCGTCGCGGGCCGTGTGTCGCAGAAGATGGCGCCGGTGCTCAGGCAGATCTACGACCAGATGGCCGAGCCCAAGTGGGTCATCGCCATGGGCGTGTGCGCCTCCAGCGGCGGCATGTTCAACAACTACGCCATCGTGCAGGGCGTCGACCACGTCGTTCCCGTCGACATCTACCTGCCGGGGTGCCCCCCGCGGCCCGAGATGCTGATCGACGCGATCGTGAAGCTGCACGACAAGATCCAGAACACGAAGTTCGGCGCGCACCGCGCCAAGCAGATCGACGAGCTCGAACTGCAGGCGCTCCGTACGCTCCCCCTGATCGACCAGGAGGCCGCCAAGTGAGCGAGAACCTCCCCCAGGTGCCGAGTGAGCGGCTGCCCGAGGAGCCCGTGGTCCGCCACGGCATGTTCGGCGCCGCCGACACCGGCGACACCTCGGGCTTCGGCGGCCTCGTCGTACGGCGGGCGCCCCGCCTGTCGACCCCCCGCCCCTACGGCGGCTACTTCGACGAGCTCGTCGACAAGCTGGAGTCGTTCGATGACGACGCCATCGAGCGCGTCGTCGTCGACCGCAACGAGCTGACGCTCCATGTGAAGCGCGAGAAGCTGGTGGAGGTCTGCCGGCGCCTGCGCGACGAGCCCGAGCTGCGCTTCGAGCTCAGCCTGGGCGTGAGCGGCGTCCACTACCCCCACCTCGTGGGCGAGGAGCTGCACGCGGTCATCCACCTGTGCTCCATCACCCACAACAGGCGCGTCCGCGTCGAGGTGAGCGCGCCGGACTCCGACCCGCACATCCCCTCCACGGTGGGCGTCTACCCGACGCACAACTGGCACGAGCGCGAGACCTACGACTTCTTCGGGATCGTCTTCGACGGCCACCCCGCGCTGACCCGGATCATGATGCCGGACGACTGGGACGGTCACCCGCAGCGTAAGGACTACCCGCTCGGCGGCATCCCCGTCGAGTACCGCGGCGCCGAGATTCCCTCTCCGGACAACAGGAGGTCGTACGCATGAGCGAGCACTGCGAGCGGAGCGTCGACGAGCGCAGCGAGGAGCACGCATGAGTACCGGCTACGACGAGGCGACCGAGGGCAGGGTCTACTCGGTCAACGGTGCCGACTGGGACGACGTCGTCGGCGCGGTGCGCGACTCCGAGGACGAGCGCCTGGTCATCAACATGGGCCCGCAGCACCCCTCGACCCACGGCGTGCTCAGGCTCATCCTGACCCTCGACGGCGAGACGGTCACCGAGGCCCGTACCGGCATCGGCTACCTGCACACCGGCATCGAGAAGAACATGGAGTTCAGGACGTGGACCCAGGGGACCACGTTCGTCACTCGCATGGACTACCTCGCGCCGCTGTTCAACGAGACGGCCTACTGCCTCGGGGTGGAGAGGCTCCTCGGCATCGAGGACCGCGTCCCCGAGCGGGCGCAGGCCATCCGCGTCATGATGATGGAGCTCAACAGGATCTCCTCGCACCTGGTCGCGATGGGCACGTTCGGCATGGAGCTGGGCGCGACCACGCCGTTCCTCTTCGGCTACCGCGACCGTGAAATGATCATGGACCTGTTCGAGTACATCACGGGTCTGCGGATGAACATGGCCTACGTCAGGCCCGGCGGCGTGAGCGTCGACCTGCCCGCGGGCACGGTCGACAAGGTCGGCGAGTTCCTCAAGGAGATGCCCAAGCGCATCAAGGACACCCGCAAGCTGCTCGACGAGAACCCGGTCTACACCCGCCGCACCAAGGACGTGGCCTACCTCGACCTGACCGGCTGCATGGCGCTCGGCGTCACGGGCCCGATGCTCAGGGCCGCGGGCCTGCCGTGGGACCTGCGCAAGTCGCAGCCGTACTGCGGGTACGAGACCTACGAGTTCGACATCGCCACCGAGCAGAGCTGCGACGTCTACGGCCGCTATCTCGTTCGCATGAAGGAGATGGAGGAGTCGCTCAAGATCATTGAGCAGGCTCTCGACCGCATCGCGGGGCCGCTGAAGAACAAGCCGGTCATGATCGAGGACAAGAAGATCGGCTGGCCCGCCCAGCTGGCGCTCGGCCCCGACGGGTTCGGCAACTCGCCCGACCACATCGCGCACATCATGGGCAGCTCCATGGAAGCGCTGATCCACCACTTCAAGCTGGTCACCGAGGGCTTCAGGGTTCCGGCCGGCCAGGCCTACGCCTCGGTGGAGTCCCCCCGCGGCGAGCTCGGCGCGCACGTGGTGAGCGACGGCGGCACCCGCCCGTACCGCGTCCACTTCCGTGAGCCGTCCTTCACGAACCTGCAGGCCGTACCGGCAACCTGCGAGGGCGGCCAGGTCGCCGACGTGATCGCGGCCGTGGCATCCATTGACCCGGTCATGGGAGGTGTTGACAGGTGAGGGAGCGCAGCGACCGAACAATGGACACAGCAGTGCAGCTCATGGGTCCGACGAAGGAGGACGCATGAGTTATTCGCCGGAAGTTCGGGAGCGTCTGGAGAGGGACGCCAAGGAGATCATCGGGCGTTACCCGAAGACGCGGTCGGCCCTGCTGCCGCTGCTGCACCTGGTGCAGTCGGAGGACGGCTACGTCTCCGACGAGGGCCAGGAGTTCTGCGCGGAGATGCTCGGCGTGAGCAAGGCCGAGGTCGTGGGCGTGGCGACGTTCTACTCGATGTACAAGCGCAAGCCGATGGGCGACTACCACGTCGGCGTGTGCATCAACTCGCTGTGCGCCGTCATGGGCGGCGATCAGATCTGGGACGAGCTGTCCGAGCACGTCGGCGTCGGTCACGACGAGGCGACCTCCGACGGCAAGGTGTCGCTGGAGCGCATCGAGTGCAACGCGGCCTGCGACTTCGCCCCCGTCATGATGGTCAACTGGGAGTTCTTCGACAACCAGACTCCCGAGTCGGCCAAGCAACTCGTCGACGACCTGCGCGACGGCAAGAGCGTCTCGCCCACGCGCGGCCCGAAGCGGCTGTGCACCTTCAAGGAGGCCTCGCGGGTGCTCGCAGGGCTGCCCGACGACCTGGCCGGTGACGGCCCGTCGGCGGCCGGCCCCTCGCTGGAGGGTCTGAAGGTCGCCAAGGCCAACGGATGGAAGGCCCCCGAGGCATGAGCACCACTCTCACCCCGGTTCTGACCGCCAACTGGGACCAGGCCAACTCCTTCACGCTGGAGGGCTACGGACCCTACGACGCGGCGAAGAAGGCGCTCGGCATGGACCCCGACGCCGTCATCCAGGCGGTCAAGGACTCCGGTCTGCGCGGCCGCGGCGGCGCGGGCTTCCCCACCGGCATGAAGTGGGGCTTCATCCCGCAGGGCGACGGCAAGCCGCACTACCTCGTCGTCAACGCCGACGAGTCGGAGCCGGGCACCTGCAAGGACATCCCGTTGATGATGGCCAACCCGCACTCGCTGATCGAGGGCGTCATCATCACCTCCTACGCCATCCGCGCCAACCACGCCTTCATCTACGTGCGCGGCGAGGTGCTGCACGTCATCCGCCGGCTGCACGCGGCCGTGCGCGAGGCGTACGAGAAGGGCTACCTCGGCAACGACATCTTCGGCTCGGGCTACGACCTGGAGCTCGTCGTCCACAGCGGCGCCGGTGCCTACATCTGCGGCGAGGAGACGGCTCTGCTCGACTCGCTGGAGGGTTTCAGGGGTCAACCGCGTCTCAAGCCTCCGTTCCCTGCCGTGGCGGGCCTGTACGCTTCGCCCACTGTTGTGAACAACGTGGAGTCTGTGGCCAGTGTTCCCAGCATCATCGCCAACGGCGCCGACTGGTTCGCCTCGATGGGCACGGAGAAGTCCAAGGGCTTCGGCATCTTCTCGCTGAGCGGCCACGTCACCCGCCCGGGCCAGTACGAGGCCCCGCTCGGCATCACGCTGCGCGAGCTGCTCGACATGGCGGGCGGCATCCGCGAGGGGCACCAGATCAAGTTCTGGACCCCCGGAGGCTCCTCCACGCCGATCTTCACCGACGAGCACCTCGACGTCCCTCTCGACTTCGAGGCGGTCGGCGCCAAGGGCTCGATGCTCGGCACCCGCGCGCTGCAGATCTTCGACGAGACCACCTGCGTGGTCCGTACGGTGCTGCGCTGGACGGAGTTCTACGCCCACGAGTCGTGCGGCAAGTGCACGCCGTGCCGCGAGGGCACCTACTGGCTCAAGCAGGTGCTCAAGCGCCTGGAGGCCGGCCAGGGAACCGAGGACGACCTCTCCCTGATCACCGACATCGCCGACAACATCCTGGGCCGCTCCTTCTGCGCCCTGGGCGACGGCGCGACCAGCCCGATCCACTCGTCGGTGAAGTACTTCCGCGACGAGTACCTCAAGCACTTCGAGGTCGGCGGCTGCCCGTTCGACCACAAGAAGTCCACCGTGTGGGGTGACTCGTGAGAAAGCGAAGCGAGCGAGCCAATATGCACAGCACCTGGGGCATCGGGCCGACGGAGGAGGTCCGATGACCGCCACTGCCGTAGAGACCACAGTCGTCACCCTCACGATTGACGGCTTCCAGGTCACCGTGCCCAAGGGCACGCTGATCATCAGGGCCGCGGAGCTGCTGGGTATCCAGATCCCCCGGTTCTGCGACCACCCGCTGCTCGACCCCGCGGCCAACTGCCGCCAGTGCCTGGTCGACATCCCCGACGCGGGCAACGGCCGCGGCTTCCCGAAGCCGCAGCCGTCGTGCGCGATCGAGGTCGCCGAGGGCATGGTCGTGCAGACCCAGCTCACCTCGCCGGTCGCCGAGAAGGCGCAGCGCGGCGCGATGGAGCTGCTGCTCATGAACCACCCGCTGGACTGCCCGGTCTGCGACAAGGGCGGCGAGTGCCCCCTGCAGAACCAGGCGATGTCCAACGGGCAGGGCGAGTCGCGCTTCCACGAGCACAAGCGCACCTTCCCCAAGCCGCTCCCGCTGTCGGCGCAGGTCCTGCTCGACAGGGAGCGCTGCGTGCAGTGCAAGCGCTGCATCCGCTTCTCCGACGAGATCGCGGGAGACCCGCTCATCGAGTTCTTCGAGCGCGGGGCCAAGGAACAGGTGGGTGTCGCCGACGGCAAGCCGTTCGACTCCTACTTCTCCGGCAACACCATCCAGATCTGCCCGGTGGGCGCGCTGACCAGCGGTGCCTACCGCTTCCGCGCCAGGCCGTTCGACCTGGTCTCCTCCCCGAGTTCCTGCGAGCACTGCGCGAGCGGGTGCGCGCTGCGCACCGACCACCGCCGCGGCAAGGTCACCCGCCGTCTGGCCGGCATGGACATGCAGGTCAACGAGGAGTGGAACTGCGACAAGGGCCGCTTCGCGTTCACCTACGCGACGCAGCCCGACAGGCTGAGGACGCCGCTGATCCGCAACGAGGAGGGCCTGCTGGTCCCCGCCTCGTGGCCCGAGGCCCTCGCCGTCGCCGCCGCCGGTCTCGCCAAGGCGCGCGGCAAGGCCGGAGTCCTGGTCGGCGGTCGCGTGACCGTCGAGGACGCCTACGGCTACGCCAAGTTCGCCCGCGTGGCGCTCGGCACCAACGACATCGACTTCCGCGCCAGGCCGCACAGCGCCGAGGAAGCACAGTTCCTCGCGCACGCGGTCGCCGGCAAGGGCATCGAGATCTCCTACACCGACCTGGAGCAGGCCCCGGCCGTCCTCCTGGTCGGGTTCGAGCCCGACGAGGAGTCGCCGATCGTCTTCCTGCGCCTGCGCAAGGCATGGCGCAAGAAGGGCCTGAAGGTCACCTCGATCGCGCCGTTCGCCACCGAGGGCCTGGCCAAGATGGGCGGCTCGCTCATCAGGACGCTGCCGGGCGGCGAGGCCGACGCTCTCAACGAGCTCGGCTCCGTGGCCGAGGGCACGATCATCCTGGCGGGCGAGCGGCTGGCCACCGTCCCCGGCGCGCTGTCGGCTCTGGTACGGCTCAGCGCCGCCTCCGGCGCCAGGCTGGCCTGGATTCCGCGCAGGGCCGGTGAGCGCGGCGCCCTCGAGGCGGGCGCGCTGCCGAACCTGCTGCCGATCGGCCGCCCGGTCGAGGACGAGAGCGCCAGGGCCGAGGTCGCCAGGGCGTGGAACGTCGGCTCCATCCCGGCCACACCGGGCCGCGGCACCGACGCGATCCTCGCCGCCGCGCTGAACGAGGAGATCGACGCGCTGCTCGTCGCGGGCGTCGACCCGCACGACCTGGCCGACTCCGAGGCGGCGCTCGCCGCCCTGGAGAACACGCCGTTCATCGTCAGCCTCGAGATCCGCGCCAGCGCCGTCACCGACAGGGCCGACGTGGTCCTGCCGGTCGCCGCCGTCGCGGAGAAGGACGGCACGTTCGTGAACTGGGAGGGCCGCGGCCGCTCGTTCGAGCGGGCGCTGCGGGTCCCCGGCATCATGAGCGACCTGGGCGTGCTGTCGGCCATCGCCGACTACATGGACGTGCACCTGGGCCTGCCCGACGCCGCCGCCGCCCGCAAGGAGCTCAGTGGCCTCGGCGCGTGGCGCGGCACCCGCGTCGGCGCGCCGAACGCCACCCCGGCGGTCCAGCGGACGCCCCAGGCGGGCGAGGCAGTGCTGGCCACCTGGCACCAACTGCTCGACGCCGGCCGCCTGCAGGACGGCGAGCCGTACCTCGCCGGTACCGCCCGCGCGGTCGAGGCGCTGGTGTCGGAGAGCACCGCGGCCGAGATCGGCGTGGTCGACGGCGGCAAGATCGTAGTCGGTGAGACGGTGTCGCTGCCGGTGCGCGTCGCGGACCTGCCCGACCGGGTGGTCTGGCTGCCGACGAACTCCGCCGGCAGCGCGGTCACGCGCGACCTGCGCGTGGTGGCCGGCGACATCGTCAGGATCGGGAGCGCCTCATGAGCTTGACAGTCCTCGCGACGGATCCGACCCTTGCCGACTTCGGCAAGGATCCGCTCTGGATCACCATCATCAAGGCGGTCGGCGTCTTCGCCTTCCTGATGCTGGGCATCCTGTTCGGCGTCTGGTACGAGCGTAAGCTGATCTCCCGCATGCAGAACCGCTACGGCCCCAACAGGGCCGGCAAGTTCGGTCTGCTGCAGTCGGTGGCCGACGGCATCAAGATGGGCCTGAAGGAAGACCTCTTCCCCAACACCGTGGACAAGGTGCTCTACCTGCTGGCCCCGGTCATCATGGTGGTCCCCGCGTTCCTGGCCTTCTCCATCACGCCGTTCGGTCCGATCGTGAACATGTTCGGTGTGCAGACGCCGCTGCAGCTGGTCGACCTGCCGGTCGCCGTGCTGTTCATGCTGGCGATGGGCGCGGTGTCGGTCTACGGCGTCATCCTGGCGGGCTGGTCGTCCCGCTCGCCGTACGCGCTGCTCGGCGGTCTGCGGTCGGCGGCCCAGGTGGTCTCCTACGAGATCGCGATGGGCCTGTCGTTCGTGGCGGTGTTCCTGTTCGCGGGCACGCTGTCCACCTCGGAGATCGTCAAGGCGCAGGCGTCCGGCGGTGAGGTCCTCGGGATCCCGATGCCGTCCTGGTACGTGATCCTGCTGCTGCCGTCGTTCCTGATCTACGTGGTCTGCGCCTTCGGCGAGGCCGCCCGCATCCCGTTCGACCTGCCCGAGGGCGAGGGCGAGCTGGTGGGCGGCTTCCAGACCGAGTACTCCTCGTCGCTGAAGTTCGCCCTGATCATGATGGGCGAGTACCTGCACACCTTCACCGCCTCGGCGATGGCGATCACGCTGTTCCTCGGCGGATGGCGGGCGCCGTGGCCGATCTCGCTGTGGGACGGCGCGAACACCGGCTACTGGCCGTTCCTGTGGTTCCTGATCAAGTTCATCCTGGTCTTCTCCGCTGTTGTCTGGGTCCGCGCCTCGCTGCCCCGCGTGCGCTACGACCAGCTGATGGCGCTGGGCTGGAAGGTGCTGATCCCGCTCAACCTGGCGTGGATCATGCTCGTCGCCACCGTCAAGCTGCTCAGGACCCCGGGCGTCGACCTGACGTTCGTGTACGTCATCGGCGCGATCGTGATCGTCGGAGCCTTCGCCATCTGGTGGCGCTTCGACACCGTGAACCAGCGCCGCAAGGACGAGGAGAAGGCCAAGGTCGCGGCCGAGTTCGAGCAGCTGGCCAACGAGCCGACCGCCGGCGGCTTCCCTGTGCCGCCGCTTGACCTGCCGCACTACCACGGGGTGGAGCGCAAGGAGGTTCCCAGTGGGAGCAACTGATTGGCTGAACCCCGTGAAGGGGTTCGGCGTGACCTTTCACACGATGTTCAAGAAGCCGGTCACGACGAACTACCCGGAGGAGAAGAAGCCGACGGCTCCTCGCTTCCACGGTCGTCACCAGCTGAACCGCTGGCCCGACGGGCTGGAGAAGTGCGTCGGCTGCGAGCTGTGCGCATGGGCGTGTCCCGCCGACGCGATCTACGTCGAGGGCGGCGACAACACCGAGAACGAGCGTTACTCGCCCGGCGAGCGCTACGGACGCACCTACCAGATCAACTATCTGCGGTGCATCCTGTGCGGTCTGTGCATCGAGGCGTGCCCGACCAGAGCACTGACGATGACCAACGAGTACGAGCTCGCCGACTCCAGCCGTGAGAGCCTCATCTACACCAAGGAGATGCTGCTCGCGCCGCTCACCCAGGGCATGGAGCAGCCTCCGCACCCCATGCGGCTCGGCGAGACCGAAGAGGACTACTACCGCTTGGGGCGCGAGAATGGGTGAGACCATCACGTTCTGGGTGCTGGCCGTCGTATCCGTCGGCGCGGCACTCGGAATGATCTTCAGCCGTAAGGCGGTCTACTCGGCGCTCCTCCTCGGCGGCGTGATGCTCTGCCTCGCGGTGCTCTACGCCGTGCAGGAGGCGCCCTTCCTGGCCACGGTGCAGGTCATCGTCTACACCGGCGCGATCATGATGCTCTTCCTGTTCGTGCTCATGCTGGTGGGCGTCGACTCCTCCGACTCGCTGGTCGAGACGCTCAAGGGACAGCGCTTCTGGGCCGGCCTCGCCGGCATCGGCTTCGCCGTTCTGGTGGTCCTCGCGATCGGGAACGCGCTGTTCGTCCCCGAGCCCGCTGGCATGGCGGCCGCCACCGAGCAGGCGGGCGGCAACGTGCAGGCGCTGGCCAGGCTGGTGTTCACCCGCTACGTCTTCGCCTTCGAGATCACCTCGGCGCTGCTGATCACCGCCGCGCTCGGCGCGATGGTCCTGGCGCACCGCGAGAAGGCCGAGCCGAAGCCGTCGCAGAAGGACCTGGCGCGCGCCAGGTTCGCCGAGGGCGACCCCTCGCCGCTGCCCGCGCCCGGCACCTACGCCAGGAACAACGCCATCGACATGCCCGCGCTGCTGCCCGACGGCTCGGTCTCCGAGCTGTCGGTCAACCGGCACCTCGCGCGCTACGACGTCGAACAGGGCCACCTGCCCGACGACCCCAAGCTCGCCGAGGCCATCAGGCACGCGGTCGAGGAGGAACCCGTGACAGAGGCTTCGTCGAAGGAGTCCGACCACCTGGGCGAGGTGACCAAGTGACCACCGAGTACCTGGTCCTCTCGGCCCTGCTCTTCGCGATCGGCGCTATCGGCGTGCTGATCAGGCGCAACGCGATCGTGGTCTTCATGTGCGTCGAGCTCATGCTCAACGCCTGCAACCTCGCGTTCGTCACCTTCGCCCGCATGCACGGCAACCTCGACGGCCAGATCATCGCCTTCTTCGTGATGGTCGTGGCCGCCGCCGAGGTCGTGATCGGTCTGGCGATCATCGTGACGATCTTCCGAACCCGCAGGTCGGCATCCGTGGACGATGCCAACCTGCTGAAGTACTAAGAGGTGACAGTGGAACCGGCTGAGATCATCCCGCACTCCGGTGGAGTGATCGGGGCCTCATGGCTGATGATCGCACTGCCCCTCTTGGGCGCGGCGATCCTGTTGCTCGGCGGCCGCCGTACCAACGGATGGGGCCACTACCTCGGCGTCCTGATGTCGCTGGGTGCGTTCGTCGTCGCGGTGCTTGCCTTCCTCCAGCTCGATGGTGGTCGTTACAGCATTCACCTGTACGACTTCATTCCCGGCATCGCGGACATCAGCCTGCTGGTCGACCCTCTGTCGATCAGCTTCTGTCTGCTGATCACCGGTGTGGGCTCGCTGATCCACATCTACTCGATCGGCTACATGTCGCACGACCCGGACCGGCGCAGGTTCTTCTCCTACCTGAACCTGTTCGTCGCGGCCATGCTGCTGTTGGTGCTGTCGGCCAACTACGTCGGCCTGTTCATCGGCTGGGAGGGCGTCGGTCTCGCCTCCTACCTGCTGATCGGCTTCTGGCAGTTCAAGCCGTCCGCGGCGGTCGCGGCCAAGAAGGCGTTCATCGTCAACCGCGTCGGCGACTTCGGTCTGCTGATCGCGATGTTCATGATGTGGTCGACGTTCGGCTCGCTCGCCTTCGGCGACCTCTCCGCCAAGGTCGGCGAGGCCTCGCAGGGCACGCTCACCGCCATCGGCCTGCTGCTCCTGCTCGGCGCCTGCGGTAAGTCCGCCCAGCTGCCGCTGCAGTCCTGGCTTCTCGACGCGATGGAGGGCCCGACCCCGGTCTCGGCCCTCATCCACGCCGCGACCATGGTCACCGCCGGTGTCTACCTGGTGGTCCGCTCCGGGTTCGTCTTCGAGGCCGCGCCCACCGCGCAGCTCGTCGTCACCATCGTCGGCGTGGCCACGCTGCTCGCCGGTGCGATCATCGGTTGCGCGAAGGACGACATCAAGAAGGGCCTGGCCGGTTCGACGATGTCGCAGATCGGCTACATGATGCTGGGCGCGGGCCTCGGCCCCGCCGGGTACGCGTTCGCGATCGGCCACCTGATCACGCACGGCTTCTTCAAGGCCGACCTGTTCCTCGGCGCCGGCTCGGTCATGCACGGCATGAACGACGAGGTCGACATGAGGAAGTACGGCGGCCTGCGCAAGTACATGCCGGTGACGTTCGTGACGTTCTTCATCGGCTACCTGGCGATCATCGGCTTCCCGCTGCTGTCCGGCTACTTCACCAAGGACGGCATCATCGAGACGGCGATGCACCACAGCGCCGTCCTCGGCTGGCTGGCCGTCCTCGGCGCCGGCATCACCGGCTTCTACATGTCGCGGATGGTCTTCATGACCTTCTTCGGCGAGAAGCGCTGGGCCGCCAACGCCCACCCGCACGAGTCGCCCGCCGTGATGACCTGGCCGCTGATCATCCTGTCGATCGGCTCGATCTTCCTGGGCGGCTACCTGATCCTGGGCGGCAGGCTGATGGAATTCCTCGCCCCGGCGGTCGGCCGGCCCGAGGAGGTCCCGCACTTCGACCCCTTCACCACGCCCGGCCTGGCCACGCTGGCTCTCGTCGCCGTCGGCGCAGGCATCGCCTGGATGAAGTACGGCAGGGTGCCGGTTCCCGAGACCGCTCCCCGCGGCTCGTTCCTCACCACCTTCGCCAGGCGTGACCTGTACGGCGACGCCCTCAACGAGACACTGCTCATGCGTCCGGGCCAGTGGCTCACCCGCATCGCGGTGTTCTTCGACAACCGCGGAATCGACGGCCTGGTCAACGGGCTGGCGGCGGCCGTCGGCGGCACGTCGGGACGGCTGCGCCGGCTCCAGACGGGCTTCGCGCGGACGTACGCGCTGTCCATCCTCTTCGGCGCCGCACTCCTGGCCGGCGCTCTGCTCCTTGTAGGGAACCTGTGATGCCCTGGCTTACGATCCTGATGGCGGTGCCCGTGGTGGGCGCCGTCCTGGTGGCCCTCACGCCGAAGGGCAACGGCAAGCTGGCCAAGCAGCTCGCGCTGGGCGTCTCGGTCGTCGTGCTGGCGCTCACCATCGCGATGGCCGTGCAGTTCAGCCCGAAGGGGCCGCGCTTCCAGTTCGTCGAGACCTACGACTGGATCCCGCGTTTCGGCGTCCACTACGGCGTCGGCGTCGACGGCATCGCGCTGGTGCTGATCGCGCTGTCCGCGGTGCTGGTGCCGATCGTGGTGCTGGCCTCGTGGAACGACGCCGACGCCCCGCACGCCAAGTACTCGGTGAAGACCTACTTCGCGCTCCTGCTGGTGCTCGAGGCGATGATGATCGGCGTCTTCGCGGCGACCGACATCTTCCTGTTCTACGTCTTCTTCGAAGCCATGCTGATCCCGATGTACTTCATGATCGGGTCGTACGGCGGCGCGCAGCGGTCCTACGCGGCCGTCAAGTTCCTGCTCTACTCGCTGTTCGGCGGCCTGCTCATGCTGGTCGCGGTCATCGGCCTCTACGTCATCGCGGGCAAGAACACCTTCATGTTCCCCGAGCTGATCGGGGCCATCCAGGACCCGACGACGCAGAAGTGGCTGTTCGCCGGCTTCTTCTTCGCCTTCGCGGTGAAGGCGCCGCTGTGGCCGTTCCACACCTGGTTGCCCGACGCGGCGGCGCAGGCTCCGGCGGGCGCGGCCGTGCTCCTGGTGGGCGTGCTGGACAAGGTCGGCACGTACGGCATGCTCCGGTTCTGCCTGGAGCTGTTCCCCGACGCGTCGAAGTACTTCACCCCGCTGGTGATCGTGCTGTCGGTGGTCGGCATCATCTACGGCGCGATCGTGGCCATCGGCCAGACCGACATGAAGCGCCTGATCGCCTACACCTCGATCTCGCACTTCGGCTTCATCGCCCTCGGCGTGTTCGCGATGACGAACGACGCCGGCGCCGGCGCCACGCTGTACATGGTCAACCACGGCTTCTCGACCGGCGCGCTGTTCCTGATCGCCGGGTTCCTCATCGCGCGGCGCGGCTCGCCGTACATCGAGGACTACGGGGGCGTGCAGAAGGTCACGCCGAAGCTGGCCGGCGTGTTCCTCATCGCGGGTCTGTCCGGCCTGTCGCTGCCAGGCCTGTCGTCGTTCGTCAGCGAGTTCATGGTGCTGCTCGGCACCTACGAGCGCTACATGGTGCCGGCGATCATCTCGGCGACGGGCGTGATCCTGGCGGCCATCTACATCCTGTGGATGTACCAGCGGATCGCGGGCGGTCCGACGGCCGAGCCGGTCAAGGAGTTCAAGGACCTCAACCGCCGCGAGCTGTGGGTGGTCGCCCCGCTGATCGCCCTGATCATCGGGCTCGGCTTCTACCCCAAGCCGCTGCTTGACGTGATCAACCCGGCCGTGGACCACACCCTGGTCTCCGTCCAGGTGGAGAAGTTCACCCCGGCGATTGCCGAGAAGGGGGCCGGACAGTGAACGGCACCATCCAAGCGCCGACGATCGAGTACGGCCTGCTGGCGCCGATGCTCGTGATCTTCGGCGCCGCGATCATCGGCGTGCTGGTGGAGGCGTTCGCGCCCCGCTACCTGCGCAAGTCGATCCAAGTGCCGGTGACGCTGCTCAGCATGGCCGGCGCGTTCGTGCTCGTCATCTTCCAGGTGATCAGCGGGTTGCCGTCCTCCGCCGCGGCGATGGGCGCCGTCGCGGTCGACGGCCCCTCGCTGTTCTTCTGGGGCGTCATCCTCGTCCTGGCGTTCGTCAGCACGCTGCTGGTCCTCGACGACGACAACTTCGTCGCCTCCGCCGCCGCTGTACCCGGTAGCGCGGCCGAGGAGGAGGCGGAGATCACCGGTGGCGCGCACACCGAGATCTACCCGCTGATCCTGTTCGCCGTCGGCGGCATGCTGCTGTTCGCGTCGGCCAACGACCTGCTGGTGATGTTCGTCGGCCTCGAGGTCATGTCGCTGCCGCTGTACCTGCTGTGCGGGCTCGCCCGCCGTCGCCGCCTGCTGTCGCAGGAGGCGTCGATGAAGTACTTCCTGCTGGGCGCGTTCTCCTCGGCCTTCTTCCTGTACGGCATGGCCTTCGTCTACGGCTTCGCCGGCTCGGTCGACCTGGCCAAGATCAGCCAGGCGCTCGGCACCGTGGGCGGCATGGACACGATGCTCCTCATCGGTCTGGCGCTGCTCGGCGTCGGCCTGATGTTCAAGATCGGCGCCGCGCCGTTCCAGGCCTGGAAGCCTGACGTCTACCAGGGCGCCCCGACCCCCATCACCGCGCTCATGGCCTCGGGCACGCTCGTCGCGGCCTTTGGCGCGGTTCTGAGGGTCTTTTGGGTGGCACTGGGCAACCTCGACTGGGACTGGCGTCCGGTCATGTGGGGCGTCGCCATCCTGACGATGGTCGTCGGCGCGATCCTCGCGATCACCCAGACGGACATCAAGCGCATGCTGGCCTACTCCTCGATCGCGCACGCGGGCTTCCTGCTCATCGGCGTGATCGCGACCAGCACGCAGCCGGAGGGCAACTCCTCCACGCTGTCGGCGATCATGTTCTACCTGCTCGTCTACGGCATCTCCACGGTCGGCGCGTTCGCCGTCGTCACGATGGTGCGCGACGCGGGCGGCGAGGCCTCCCACCTGTCGCGCTGGGCGGGGCTCGGCAAGCGGTCGCCGATGCTGGCGGGCGTCTTCGCCTTCTTCCTGCTGGCCTTCGCCGGCATCCCGCTCACCAGTGGGTTCTTCGGCAAGTACGCGGTCTTCGTCGCCGCGGTGGCCAACGGCGCGACGCCGCTGGTCATCGTCGGTGTGATCACCTCCGCGATCGCCGCGTTCTTCTACGTTCGCGTGATCGTGCTGATGTTCTTCAGCGAGCCCGCGGCCGACGGCCCCACCATCGCGGTGCCCTCTGCGGCCACCGCGGCTGTTATCACTCTGGCGGCAGCGGTTACGGTAGTGCTGGGGGTTTTCCCGCAGCCTGTCCTGGATCTCGCCGACAAGGCTGCCTCTGCCTTGTTCATCCGCTAAGGGGTTTATATGTCTGCGCCACCGGTTGTTGATCTGCCCATCGACGATGAGCGGTTGGCGCAGGACCTGGCCAGTGGTCTCGCGTCCGTCGAGAAACTGCTGCGCACCTCGGTCGAGAGCGAGGACGCCTTCGTCACGGAGGCGTCCAAGCACCTCATCGAGGCGGGCGGCAAGCGCTTCCGCACCATGATGGTGCTCCTGGCCGCGCAGTTCGGCGATCCTTCCGCGCCGGGCGTCGTGCCCGCCGCGGTTGTGATCGAACTCACCCACCTGGCCACCCTCTACCACGACGACGTCATGGACGAGGCGCCCGTCCGCAGGGGATCCCCCTCGGCCAACGCCCGGTGGGACAACACCGTGGCCATCCTCACCGGCGACTACCTGTTCGCGCAGGCGTCGGAGATCCTCGCCGACCTCGGCGCCGAGGCCATCAAGATCCAGGCGCAGACCTTCTCCCGCCTGGTACGCGGGCAGATCCGCGAAACGATCGGCCCCGCCGAAGGCGTCGACCCGATCCACCACTACATCAGGGTGCTCGCCGACAAGACCGGCTCCCTCATCGCCACCTCGGGACGCTTCGGCGGCCTGCTGTCCGGCGCGCCCGCCGACGTCGTCGAACGGCTGTCGAGCGCGTGCGAGGCCATCGGAGTCGCCTGGCAACTCGGCGACGACCTGCTGGACGTCGCATCGGAATCCGCCGAGTCAGGCAAGACGCCCGGCACCGACCTGCGCGAAGGAATCAGGACACTGCCCGTCCTGTACGCGCTGGAGTCGTCGCCGTCCGCGCGGCTGCGGGAACTGCTGGCGGGCCCGGTGGCCGAGGACGACGTGGCGGAGACGCTCGAACTGCTGCGGGCCGACCAGGGGATGGTGCGAGGACGGCAGGAACTGGACGCCTGGGTGAACAGGGCCAGGGCCGACCTGGCCACCCTGCCTGACATCCCGGCCAGGGCGGCCTTCCTCGCGCTGTGCGACTACGTGGTGGAGCGCTCGGGCTGACCCCGGGTTTGCGCTGCGCCCTCCTCGCTGCGCCGCCCTCGGGCTGACACCAGGGTTTTGCGCTGCGCCCTCCTCGTTGTGGCGCGCTCGGGCTGACCCTGCCGTCCCCCTGTCGTCGCGCCGCCGCCGGGCTTGGCGGTGGGGCTGGGCGGGGCGCCGTGACGGCGGGGACCGGAGTCCTGCTGGGCGAGGCGCCCTCGCCGGACGGTCAGCGGTGACCGGCGGAGGCGCCGGGGTGGCTTGCCGTACCGGAGGAGACGGGTTGCGGGTCCGCGCGGCGGGCCCGATGCGCCGCCCGGAGGCTGTCATAGGTGAACACCGCCAGCGCCAGCCACACGATCGCGAACCCGGCCCACCGGCTGGGCGGCATCGTCTCCTTCACGATCAGCACGCCCACCAGGAACTGCAGGATCGGCGCGATGTACTGCAGCAGCCCGATCGTGCTCAGCGGCACCCTGATCGCGCTGGCCGTGAAGAACAGCAGCGGCACCGCCGTCACCAGGCCGCCGCCCGCCAGCAGCAGCGCGTGCCACGGCCCGTGGTGGCCGAACGTCGAGCCGCCCGCCTGCTCCAGGTACACCAGGTAGGCCAGCGCGGGCGCCAGCAGCACCAGCGTCTCGACCGTGAGGCTCTCCGCCGCCCCGACGTTCGCCTTCTTCTTCACCAGGCCGTAGACGCCGAAGCTGATCGCCAGCGTGAGCGCGATCCACGGCAGCCGGCCGTAGTCGAGGGTCAGCACCACGACGGCCAGCGCGCCGAACCCGACCGCGACCCACTGCAGGACGCGCAGGCGCTCCTTCAGCAGGATCACCCCGAACAGAACGCTCACCAGCGGGTTGATGAAGTAGCCGAGCGCCGTCTCGACCACGTGGCCGGAGTTGACGCCGTAGATGTAGGTGCCCCAGTTGACGGTGATGAGCAGCGCCGCCAGCGCCAGCAGCCCGAACTGTCCCGCCCGGAGCTGCTTGAACCACGACCAGTGCCTGCGAACGGCGAGGATCGCCACCACGGCCACCAGCGACCACGCCATGCGGTGCGCGAGGATCTCGATCGGCCCCGAGGGCTTGAGCAGCGGCCAGTAGAGCGGGAAGAGTCCCCATAGCGCGTAGGCGGCGACACCATAGAGGACTCCACGACGTTGGTCAGGCATGTAACCAATTTTCGCCCCTTACTTCATTAAATACAAATGCGTATTGCTATCTGGGATGATGTAGGGACTCTTAAGTGTTGAGACGTAGGCTTGACGGAAGAGGAGGTGGATCATGGGCTGGCTGTTCGGCTCGCACAAGACATCGATGGTGAACCCCACGGACGCCCTTCCTGGACGCCCGACGCCGATACCCGTACCCGCGCGCCACGCGGTGCTCGACGCCCCACTCGTGGGAGCCGAGGGCGAGATCGCGGACTTCGGGCTCGGGTGCTTCTGGGGCGCCGAGCGGAAGTTCTGGGAGACGCCCGGCGTGGTGTCCACGGCGGTGGGCTACCAGGGCGGCTACACCCCGAACCCTACGTACGAAGAGGTATGTTCCGGGCTCACCGGACACGCCGAGGTCGTGAGGGTGGTGTTCGACCCCTCGAAGGTCTCGTACACGGATTTGCTCAAGGTGTTCTGGGAGGCGCACGACCCGACCCAGGGGCTGCGTCAGGGCAACGACGTAGGCTCGCAGTACCGGTCGGCGGTGTACGTCCACTCGCCCGAACAGGAGAAGGCGGCACTGGCCTCCCGCGACGCCTACCAGCAGGTGCTGACTTCGGCAGGGTACGGCGAGATCACCACGGAGATCGCTCCCGCAGGCGAGTTCTACTACGCCGAGGATTATCACCAGCAGTACCTCCAGAAAGTGCCGAACGGTTACTGCGGCATCGGCGGCACAGGCGTAGCCTGCCCGGTCGGCCTGACGTCCGGCGAGGCCTGAGCAGTGCCCTTACGTACGCCCCGGGAGCACCTGGAGGACATTCGCAGGCGGCCGGGGGCGTACGGCCTGGACGGCTCGTACCAGTTGTTCACGACGTACATCGCCGGATTCGATGCGGGCAGTGGCCACACCCTCCTGGAGGGTTTCAGGGAGTGGCTGATCGTTCAGGTGAATGGCGGTAACAATCTTGTCTGGGAGGCGCTGGTGCTCATGCTGGCGTTTCCCGGCGAGACTGGACCGTTCTCTTCCGAGCGGATGGATGAGGAGCGGAACGCGGTCGCTGTGGGCGTGCTCTTCGATGCGCTCGAACGCTTCCTGGCCGATCGTGATGGGCGGTCAGGTGGGCGGAACATGATCCAGCCTGCGTATGACCAGTGGCTCAGTCAGCAGCGCTGGACGCAGCCGTAGACGGACCATATCGATGAACACGCAGAGTGATCACGGCGACAATCTTCACTACAGGGTCAAGAGCAGACCGCCTACGGTGGCCCGACGCGCGTCGGGGCGGTCGCTGGCCGCGCTGCGGCTCTCCGGCCGGTCGCGGCCAGCGCCGCCCACGCGCATGACCACCGCCACGAAGGACCCGAGACGGCGAAACTCAACAACGAAAGGGACATCAACGCGCGTATCGCATTTCCAGCTCGTCCATTGCGAGGTCCCAGAAGGACCTGTAACGCTCAGCGCCGGGTTTCCATGGCGCGAGATACCAGGCTTCCCACTCACCTTCAGCGGTGCGGACGTGGGGATTGAGGAGAGCCACTCCGTCATCCCAATACCCGGCCAGAAGGGTGTCGGGCACATACTCCCCTCTGTAGTGAATGGAGTCCTGCTCCAGTCCGTAGACGAAGTAGAGCTCGTCGGGCACGCTCCATGAGTTCTCCTGCTTGGGTGCTGACCAGCTCTCGGCGATCGAGGGATCGACATCACGGAGCCAGCCGACTTCTTCGACACGCAGCAGGCAGCAGTCATCGTCGCTGCCCCACCCATTGGCGAACAGGAGAAGCTGCCGGTAACTCGGCGGCAGCTCCACGCCCAGCCGCTCTTCAAGCTCGCGGACCTCTGCTTCGGTAGCCGGGGGATACAGATCGCCGAGCGGACTGACCGCCGGGTGATCAGAACCCTCGGTCACCGGATGCTTTGCAGGGAAACGTTCCGACCATGCGTACCGGGCACTCATCGCGAGAAGATATCCCGTTTCGAGTGGCTGCTGCACGTGCAGCACAAAGCTAGGGCTGCCCCTCCCGATAACCTCCACGTGTGGGACATACGCGAGATGATCAAGCTATGGCGTCTATCGATGCTTGGCATCCCGCAGGTCGCCCAGCACACCGGACCACAGGAGCGCCGCTCTCCATCGATCTGGCACGAGGAGATATGAGCCGCGACGTCGCAATCGGCCTGGAGTTCAAACACGACATCGATTTCGTGGACATCCTCGATCGGCTCGCCCGGGCGGGTTGGGAATTGCTCCGCGAAGAAGACGCCATCTGGTACATGACCGACTATGACTGGAAGCACTTGCCGCTGGACGGCCTGGCTGAGGCGAAGCGCGACATGCGCACCTCTTATGAGGCCGGGGCGGCGGTCGGCATAACCACCAGGCTGCCCGACGGGGAGACCTTCGCGAACGTACTGTTCCACGAGGCAAGGACGTCGGTCTCCCTGATCCCCCTGCTGGATTACCGCACCATCGCGCACATGCCGGAGTTCGTCGATCTCGGCTGGTATCTCGAGAGGTTCCTGGCGTCATGCAGAGATCTGCCCATCGTACGAACGGAAGCCAGCGACCAGCGGTGAAGAGTCGAACCGGCCGGTGACGTCCGGCGACGCGTAGGCATACGTAGCGGCTGGTGCTTGTGCAGAGTGAGGGCCAGCATTTTGCTACTTCGAGTAGTAAACTGAGCCTGTGAGTATGCCAGAGCGGGACTTCGGCCCGGGAGACGGTCCGGCCGCCAAGGTCAGTGTGTCTCTGAGAACGGGCAACATTCGCGCTGTCCGAGAGCGAGTCGGGGCCCGCGGGTTTTCCGCCTATGTTGATGCCGCTGTGGAGCGCCAGATCGAGCGGGATCTCTTGGAGGAGGCCCTGCAGGCTAACGAGGCCGCTTCTGCGCCGATCCCGCAGTCTTTGCGTGATGAGGCGGCGGAGTTGTTCCGCCGCGTCAAGTCCGCGCCCGAACTCCAAGGGGAGGACGGATGGCGCGCGCACGAAGCCGGTTGAGCGCGGGCACCGTCGTTCTCGATTGCGAGGGGCTCGTGAAGTGGTGCGAGGCCGACCAGCGGGTGACAGCGTTCGTACGGGAGGCGCAGGACAACGACTTTCGGGTCGTGGTCAGCGCCATGACACCGGTCGAGGCACAAGACGTCCGGGTCAAAAGCGATCGTCTCAGGTGGTATCTGTCCCGACTGAAGATCGAGCCGGTGACCGAGGACATCTCGTCTCGAGCGATCGAGCTTCTTCGAGATGCCCGCCTGCACGGTCACAAGTACGCCATCGACGCTGTGGTCGCGGCCACCGCACTGCGCTCCGTGCGCCCTGCCGTCGTTCTGACGTCTGACGAGGACGACATGAGCAAACTGTGCGGGAAGGCAGTGCAAGTGGTCCCTGTCTGAGACTGCTTGAGGGCCGAGCGGGAGTCTCCGGAACTACCGCGGGAGGCGAACCACTAGCACCAGCAGGGCCTTCCGGCCCCAACACCCCGGCCTTGACCATGTACTCACGGCTTCGCGGTGGGGCGTTCCAGATCCACAAGCACGTCCAGGGGGACATGTGGCGTCCTAGACGAGTAAGTCCTAAGTCGTTTGGGCTGCGGGAACAGCGAAGGGTGTCGACGATCTGTTTGTGACGACAGACATCAACACCTTTCTCACCGCACTGTACGTGAAGATCGACGACTGGCTCGGCACATCACCCCGCAGCGGACGACCACCGAAGCTGACCGACGCCGAGTTACTGACCCTGGCAGTGGCCCAGGTCCTGCTCGGTGTCCGTTCCGAAGCCCGCTGGCTGCGGTTCGTCCCCCGACACCTGCCCGGCGCCTTCCCCTACCTGCCCGGCCAATCCGGCTACAACAAACGACTGCGCCGCGCCCTGCCCCTGCTCCAGCGCGCAATCCGGGTCTTGGCCCGCGACACCGACCTCTGGGCCGAACTGGTGTGGGTGGTCGATTCCACCCCGGTCGAATGCGGCCGTTCCCGCCCCACCGCGCAGCGCTCGGACCTGGCAGGATGGGCCGGCTACGGCTACTGCCGCTCCCACTCCCGCTGGTTTTGGGGCTTGCGGCTCCACCTGATCTGCACGCCGGCCGGACTGCCGCTCACCTGGGCCCTGGCCACTCCGAAGATCGACGAACGGCAGGTGCTGATGGCCATTCTCGATCACGATCCTGACCTGCTCGTCGACCGGCCCGGGCTGCTGATCGTCGCCGACAAGGGTTACGTGTCGGCAGAGCTGGACCGCTACCTGCAAGAGCGGGGAGTACGGCTGCTACGGCCTTCGTATCGCAACCGCATGCCCCGCCCGGGCGAGCAGTTCCTCAAGCCCATCCGTCAGCTCATCGAATCGGTCAACGACACTCTGAAGGGCCAGCTCGATCTCGAGCTTCACAGCGGACGCAGCCCGGAGGGAGTCGGCGCGCGCATCGCCCAGCGGATCTTGGCGTTGACCGCCGCGATCTGGCACAACCGCGCCACTGGCCAGCCCATCACGCGATCACTGATCGCCTACGACCACTGATCAGACTTAGGACTTACTCGTCTAGCGCTGCACCGCGACTCAGCGGTGTTCCCTGATCGCCTGTGTTCAGATCGTGTTCTGACTTACCCTGGATGAGTGAGTGCCAGCCATGCCGACGCCGTCACGTTCTCCGACCTGTCGAGAAACCCCCGGGCCGTTGCCGAGCGCGCGGCACGCCTGGGACGTGTCCGAGTCACGCATCGGGACGCCCCCGACTTCTACCTCACGGCGGTAGACCGTGAGGAGGAGCGCGATCAGACGCTGGCCACGGCGTCCCGGCTCTTTCTAGCCTTGATCAAACACGATCCCGCCGCGCGTGCATTGGTCCTCGCCATGCCTGAGGTCTTCCCCTGGGTGCGCCACCTTTCTCCGGAAGAGCTTCGCGCCTTTACCCTGGAACTGGTTGAGGCGCTCTCCGATGCCGCGGAGTTGGACGTTGATGTCACCACTCAAGAGGTCATCGCAGGGTGGCGGGCAACCGCTCGGATCAAGGCTGGCCCTGAACGCTATGCCGAGGCCCGCAAGCCGACCGTAGGTGACTTCGGGCCGGTGGAGGCTTCTGCGTGAGCCCGAAACGCGGCGATCGCGTTACGGTGCCACCGCCGGATGACGAGTGGGACGTGCGGTTCGGCACCAGCGACGCGGTCAGGGGATGGGAAGAACTGTGCCGTCATGCCCTGGCCAATGCGCGCCGACGCTTCGAGGTCCTGCGTGCTGATCCCCGTTCACGTTCAAGCCGTGACCGCCAGCATCGCCTACGCGGCGATCTCGCGACTCATCGTCACAATGGCAAGGACCTGGAGCAGTGGGAATTCGAGGTCACCAGCGGCGGACGTGTCCGCTATGTCATAGATGACGTCTCTCGCACTGTCTGGGTGGTCTACGCATCGCCTCGACACCCGAAGGACACCGACTAGGCGGCTATTGATGCGCTAGTCGAAGTGCTACCACCAGCAGTCCCTGTACAAGGTGCCCGACGGTTACTGCGGCATCGGCGGCATGCCGCGGAGGGCGGTTGTGGCCGAGGCCGGGTGGCGAACCGGCGCCGGCGCCGGTCGATCTCGCCGGCCACCTCGTGCCCCGGCGGCCAGGGTCTCATCGAAGGTGTCAGGGGTGGGGGATGTGCTGGTCGATCAAGGTCTGGGCCGCAGCCGCGGCGCGGCCGGCGGGGCCGGTCGGGCCCAGGGTGGCGGCGTTGGCGTAAAGGCCGGAGATGATGAGCATCAGCATGTCGGCCAGGGCGTCCGCGTCGGTGGCGCGTGCGGCCAGAGCCAAGGTGTGCAGGCGTCGGCGTAGCTGGCCGAGGTGGGCGACGGCTTCCTGGCGGCCGGGATGTGCAGGGTCACGGAATTCCGCCGAGGTGTTGTAGAAGGTGCAGCCGTGGAAATCGGGGATCTGGACGCTTTCTTGCGCGAGTTCGACAACCATGAGGAGCTGGCGGGCGGGGTCGCCCTCGTAGGCGGCCAGCGCGTGATCCATGTGTGACCACGTTTCGGCGTCGAGCTCGCGCACCCATGCGGCGACCAGGTCGTCCTTGCCGGCGAACTCCCGATAGAGCGCGCTTTTGCCGAGCCCGGTCTCCTCGACGACCTCCTGCATGCCCACCGCCCGGGCACCGCGCTCACCGAACAGGCGGGCTGCTGTCTTGAGGATGCGCTGCCTGGTGCCGGGCGCCGGTCTACGCGTCACCGTCGTCGGTTCCTTCCGCGTTCTCGGGGGCTTCTGAAATCTGCCTGTTGACACAGTATCGCTGCGCTCCCAACAATGGACCGATCGGTCCGGACCGATCGGTCCGCTATGGATTGGAGCACTGTTCTCATGACCGAGGCTGCGGCCGTCGGTGGTGTCAAGAACGTCGGCCTGCTGCTCGCGATGATGTCGCCGGTCTCGTCGGAGGCTGCACCGGCGATGGCTCCGCTCTCGTGCTTGCCCGCCTGGCGACCGCCGTCACCGCCACCGTGCTCGCGACCCAGAGCGACGAGGGCCTCAGCGGCTGCCGCGCCGGCCTGTGGACCGTTGTCGCCATCACCCTGCTGCGCGCCGCGGCCATGAGGTCCGCGTCAATCCGCTGAACAGCATCGAGAAAGGAAACACACATGCGCATCTACACCGCAATCGCCACCTCTGCCGGCCGTGACGGGCGGGCGGTCTCCTCTGACGGCAAACTGGACGTCCAGCTCGCGCTCCAGAAGGAACTGGGCGGCAACGGCGACGGCACCAATCCCGAGCAGCTCTTCGCAGCGGGCTACGCCGCCTGCTTCGCGACGTCGCTGAAACTGGTGGCGGGCCAGAAGAACCTGGACGCCTCCGACGCGTCGGTCACCGCCGAGGTGGGGCTGTCCCCCAACGGCAAGGGCGGCTACCAGTTGGATGCCACCCTGCACGTGGAGCTACCCGCGGGCCTCTCTCCCGAAGAGGCCCACGACCTCGTGGAGACCACCCACCAGGTGTGCCCGTACTCCAACGCCACCCGCGGCAACATGCGAGTCAACCTGGTCATCGACCAGTGATCGTCATCGGTGGGGCCGGGGTCTCCCGCCGAGCCCCCCGAGATCCCCGGGTGGGCGGCACCGAAGCCCCTGATGGCAGCAGGTGATCAATCCGGCTGCCAGGGGCTTCACCCCCGCTGCCAGGGGAACCGAAGGCCCGCGATCATGCGTAGATCAGCGAGCCGTAGTCCGGGGATGAAGGACGCACGCCGGGCTGTGCCTCGCCTTGCTCAAGCATGATCCCACCGCGCGTGCCGATGCTTCGAGGCGCTGCGGGCTGATCCCCGTTCGACTCCAGCCACGACCGGCACATCGCCTACTCGGCGACCTCGCGACTCATCGTCACAGCGGCAAGGACTTGGAGGATTCCAGCGGTGGACATGACCCCCGAGGGACACCGACTAGTCGGTGCCGGTGGGGAGTGAGAGGCCGGCGTAGACCTGGTTGAGGACGGTGGGCAGCAAGGCCTGGGCCGTGGTCCTGCCGCCGGGCGACAAAGTCAGGTTCGTCCAGATCACCAGCGTGACCTCGTTGTCCATGTCCCGGCCGATGAAGGAATTGAAACCGGGCAGCTCACCGCCGTGGTAGTACATCGAGGCGTTCGGACCGAAGCGCTGGTAGGCGATGCCGTACCCGTACTTCTTCCCGTCGGGCGGCGCGGCCGGGTCCTCGGCTTGCGGGCTGTGGAGCCACTGCCGTTGGAACGCCGGGTTGAGGACCTTGCCCGTCACCAGGGCCTGGATCCAGGTGGCCAGGTCGTCCGCGGTGGAGATGACGCCTCCGGCGGCGGCGGCGTAGGAGGGGTTCTGGTGGGTGTAGTCCACCGGCCGGAGCTTTCCGGACCGGGCCGCCGCCTGCATGTCGGCGGGGTAGGGCCGGTCGACCAGCGCGTAGGCCGTTCCGCCGTACATGTAGCCGTGCGAATAGGGCAGGGGGAGGGACAGGTCGTCGGCGGCGGGCAGCGAGGTGCCCGCCAGTGCGAGCGGGGCGAACAGCCGGTCCCGGAACTGCTGGGCCAGCGGCCGGCCGCCCGCCTTCTCGGCTACGAGACCCAGCAGCACGTAGTTGGTGTTGCTGTACTCGTAGGACGTTCCGGGGGCGAAGGTCGGCGGACGCCGGAACGCGATGTCCAGCATTGCCTGCGGCGTCTGGGCCTTGCCCGGATCGGTGTCCATGGTCGCCGCCAGCTCGGGCGCGTCGGTGTAGTTGTAGAGTCCGCTGCGCATCTTCAGTAGCTCGGCGATGGTGATGTGTTCGCCGTCGGGCACTCCAGGAACGTAGGCGGACACCGGATCGCTCAGCCGGAGTTCGCCGTCCTGGGCCAGGAGGATGATCAGCGCCGAGGTCATGGTTTTGGTGTTGGAGGCGATCCGGAAGTGGTCGCGCGTGGTGGGCGGTCTGGCGGTGCCCAGCTCGGTCGTGCCGACGGTGGCCCGGAAAGTTCCCTGTGGGGTGCGGAGCAGGATCACCGCGCCGGGAACCATGAGTTTCTTCGCCGCACGTTCGACGGCGGACTGGAACACGGTCGGATCGATCGGCTTCAGCGCCGAAGCGCTCGCCGTCACCGTAGGTGTGGGCGACGCGTTGGAGAAGGTCGTGAAACTCGCCTCTGGGGTGAAGACGTAGCCGGCGATCAGTAGGACAGCGCTCGGTGCCAGCAGAGCCATGTGGCGGGCGGTACGCGCTACACGGTGACCGGCTTCTCCATGACGCGTACGGTTCGGCGCGCCGCCGTCAGCTCGGGAGTCCCTCATGTCGGCATCACCGCCCCCACGCGTGGCGGTTCGGTGCCGCAGTCAAGGTGAGAAGAAAACAGATGCGGCACGACCGCGGAGGCCAAAAGGAAATAAGTTGCGTAATTTTATCATCTTTTCGGCACGCCTCATTGGCCATTGTCGTGCCGGCCAAAGCGCTACCACCGGAGAAGAATCCCGGCGGCTACTGCGGGACCGGCGCCCCCTGTATCAACGCAGGTGGCCCCTCGACCTGGTGCCCGACCGGTCACTCGGCCGATGGCCTGCTTGGGCCTTTAATCGAGATGCGCTCGCTGGGCGAAGGGGTCCCAGCGGACAGTGATGAGTCCGCCATAGTGCCTGGCCAGCTTGCGACGTAGATCCTGGTCGAATCCGTTCACTTCGAGAACGGCACGGTTGAGTTCCGGTTCGATCCCCATGCCCAGAGAAGACTCCGCTTCTTCCATCGGACCGTCCTGCGCCTCCATCAACGTCGTCAACTCGGCCTGGCTGTTCTCCGCCATTTGCGGCTGGGGGACGATGCTGAATCGGATGCTCTTCCCGTCGGACCAGTACGCCCCAGAGACGGGTGGGGCGGCCAGCTCCCGCCCCCGCGCGGTGACATACGGTGCGACGAGCCGGTATGGCTCGTGCAGGATGTACGGCGGAGCAAGATCGTGCGGGTAGGTCTCGGCCCGCCGCCGAGCGATCTCCAAAGCGCGATTGAACGGCTCGATGCCCTCGTAGGACCTGAGCAGCACAACGTCGACCGGCGTGAAGTAGACCTCAACCGCGTCATTCGTCGCAGGCTGCACGATCACCCGTCCGTCTCCCGGAAGGAACATGGGTGCCGCCGCGACGACGTAGACGGCGAGAATGGTGAAGATCAACCTTAATCGCATGCGCCATGAGTGTAGGTGCGTGTCGGAGAAGATCGTTGCCTGGCCGCAGCCTTCTTTGCGGTCGCACGGTGGCAATGAGGGCATGTGCAATCGTTCGTGTGGGCCGTCAGCCGCAGATCAGCGAGGTCGCGCTTGCCGGCGGGCTTGCGCACGGTGGTGGCGCCGCCTGTCACAGGCCCAGTCCGCCAGCCGTCCCGCGAAGCCCCGGCCGGCGAAGACGTGCCGGATCGGGGTGGCCAGGTAGGCCGACAACAGGCGCTCGTCACCCCGCCCCCTGGAGCCGGCGGATTCAGATGAGGCGTTCCAGGAAGACCGTGATGGTCATGATCGTGATCCCGACGACGATCAGGTCGACAGCCCATCGCAGATTGCGGTTCTTGGCGCTGGCCACCTGGACGAATTGGAGTGCGTCAGAGGCGATGATCAGGTCGTAGTCGCGGGTCTCGGCGTTCAGCTGCTCGATCAGCGCCTGCGGCGTGGGCGCACTGGCGTAGGAGAGGATTCTCGGTTCTCGCTTGGAGGAGAGCGGCCGGATGGTGACCAGGATCAGCATGACCGCCGCGGACAGCAGGATCAGCGCCACGATGACGCCGAAGCGACCGATGCCGGGAAAGCGGGCCGGGCCGGTGAGGATGAGGGTGACGACCGCACCGTAGGCGACGCCCGCCCAGGACAGCAGGAGGCCTGCTCTTTGCTGGCTGGCGCTTATCACTTCGGCGCGGGCCACGTTGGCGGCGGCGTCGAGCCGATCTCTGACGAGCGGGGGTATGTCCGGGCTGCGTGCACCACCGTCGTCTCCGGAGTGAGCACCGGGTGCGGCTTGGTCGTGGTTCATGGTGACGGAGCCTTTCCGCGAGGTCGTGAACCGGCGGGACCGGACGGTGCACGAGGTGGGCGAGATGTGGGTCCCCTTCGACGCCGCAGGCGGTGGACGCAGGGGATGTGCCCCTGCCTGCTACGGATCCTCATGCGGTGGTGGCGCGCGGCGACGGCTCAGCACCGCCGCGATGGGGATCGCGGCCGACAGGCCGCTCAGCAGTACGGCGGCGAGCGCTCCCAGGATGGGCGGCGCGTTGCCGAAGGCGAGGCCGACGGCGGCGAGCGCTGGTCCCGCGTTGCGCACCGCCGCGACCCCGCCCATGGTGGTACGGCGTGCCGGCGGTCCGGTGGCCAGGGCCGTACCGAGCGCGAAGGCGAGGGCGGAGAAGACGAAGCCCGCGAGCAGGCTGAGCGAGCCGATCAGCGCGACGACGTCGCGCCAGTTGCCCACGAGCATGCCTGCCAGCACGATGAGGAACGTCACGTTCGACGTCGTGGCGGCCACCGGATGCCATGCCAGCGCTGTGGCAGGAGCGTAGTGTCGCACGATCAGTCCGACGGCGAACGGCACGAGCTGGAGGACCACCACGGTCAGCATCAGCACCGGGACGTCGAGTGCGACTCCGCCGCCCACGTCGGCCGCCTGGAGGATGAGGTTCACGGTGGGCCCGAAGGTGATGCTGCCGATGGCGGCCAGCAGGACTTGCATCGCCGCCCCCGCGACCACGTCCCCGTTTTGCACCATGCCGAGTTTCGCGCCGAACGGTCCGCCAGGTGAGGAGGCGATCAGGAGCAGCGCGACGAACGCCGCCGAGGGCAGGCCGAACAGCGCGGCGACGCCCCAGCCGAGGAGCGGGATGGCGACCAGGTTGGCCACCAGTACCAGCACGAGCAGCAGGACGTTCGCGAAGACGGCGCGCAGGGCCGGCAGCGTCGCGCCGAGACCCGCGGCGAACATGGTGGCCGCGATGAAGACGACTGTGACGGCGTTGAACAGCAGCTGCAGCGTGTCCATGAGGGTTCCCGGTCGTCGTGCCGGAGCGGTGTCGCCCTGGTCAGCCGGTGAGGTCGCCCAGCCAGCGCAGTGCGGTCAGTCCTGGCATGAAGCAGTATTCGCCGCCGCGCGTGACGACGAATCGCGGCAGGGAGAGCAGGCGTCGCCGTACGGGACGCCGGGGGATGGTGTAGTCGCCGGAGCCGTCGGCTGAGCCGACGACGGGGTCCTTCGCGTCGCCCGCGCCGAAGAAGACGCCGTCGTTCATCCATTCCGACTGGACGAACTCGAACTGCCGCCCGAGATGGGCTCCGACGAAGGCGAACATCAGCCCCCTGTCGGCCCCGTCGTCTTCCAGGACTCCGTCGGGCAGTGGCGGGCCGTACGCCGTGCCGCGCCTGATCATGCGGTGCAGCCTCGGCACGCCGGCGACCGAGGCATCACGGGGATTGCCGCGGCGGATGTGGCACCCGCCGGGGGTCGTGAAGCCGGCGGCATCGTCCTGCTCGAACAGGAACGTGTTGTTGCGCATGCGGTCGGCCCCGAGAGCGGGGTCGTCGTGCAGGGGGCTGAGCGCCAGCGGTGCGCCGCTGCGCCAGCGCCCCATGATCTTCGCTGCCAGCAGTTCCTCGTCCGCGGGGCCGGTGGAGTTGTCCTTCAGGTACCGCCGGAACAGGGCGACGCGCTGGTGAAGTTTGCGGAAGACCACGTAGGTGCCGTTGCGCCCGAGCACCTCGGGCTGCGGGGTCTGGATGCCGCCGAGCTCGTCAGGGTAGCCGAGCACGAACTCGCCGGCCTTCAGCGGCGTCTCCAACGGGTTCGAGCCGGCTATGCCGCTGCCCTCGACGGCGGGATGGCTGATGCCGTCGCGGTAGCCGAAGGGCTCGGTCTCGGTGGGGAGTGCGTGGCAGTTCTGGCGCCAGATCGCCGTCACGCCTGGCAGGGCTTCGTAGGCCGGACGGGCGCGGTCGACGGCGGCCTCCAGCTGCGCGCTGTCGGGCGCGAGTGCCACCAGCACCACGTGGACGTCGGACGTGCCGAGCGGGGGCTCCCAGTTCTCGGGGCTGCTCTCGCCGGTGTCGCCCAGCGCGCTGGCCCGTGCCGCCATGCCTTGCCGGAACTCCCAGGCGAAGGTGTCCAGCCATTCCTGCGGGACACCGAGCGCCTTGAGACCGTGGTAGGTGAGCGCGACGCTGACCCAGCTCTCGCCGAGTGGGCTCACCGTGTCGGCGGCCGAGGTCACCACGGCGCCGGCGCGCCGCATCAGCTCCCGCCCGTGGTCGCGGTCATCGATGCGGAAAAGGATGTAGGTCGCCGCGTACGGCGTCGGCCGCGGGCTGAGAACCCCGCGCTGGATGTCGTCGAGCTCGAGCTTGACGTGGGTGTCCTCGCTCACCTGGACCGGCCTCCCCGTGGCGCTACTTCGCCGAGACGATGTTGTTCCAGAAGGTGCGCAGGCTCTCGTCGACGCCGAACAGCGAGCTGAAGATCGTGGTGTCGGCGAAGATCACGTCACCGGCCCGGTCACCGCTGGGCGGCATCCACAGGAACATGTTGAACTCGGTGTTCCCTGCCTCGGTGAACGGGTGCGGCCTGGACATGTCGATCGGCTGCCTGCCCAGCACGTGGATGACGTTCGGGTCGTCGGTGGTCACGGCGTAGTGCGGCAGGTGCATGTGGAAGTTGAAGCTGGACACGCCTTCCAGCCACCGCTTGGTGTCCAGATCCCTGGTGATGGACAGCGGGGCGCTCTTGCCCCCATCCGTCACCGCGGGACGGAGCCCGTAGCGGTTCTCCACGGGCACCCCCAGGCCCGCCATCAGCGATCGGGTGTACCTGCCGAAGCGTTGCTGGCGGGGCACCAGCGCGTCGCCGTGGTGGTGGTACTCCATGTCGCGCACCGCCATGTCGTCGGAGGCGCCGACGTCGTGATGCGGTCCCAGAGCCAGGCAGGTTCCTTCGCGGGTGAGGAACTCGCGGAGGGCCTCGATCTCCGCAGGTGTGGCGTCCTGTCCAGTGATCATGTGGTCCAGCCCCCACACGAACAGGGTGTCGGTGTCCGCCAGCACCCGTTCGTCCAGCGGCGTATGGAACCCCGCCTGATCGACGCGTTGGTACACGGGCACGGGGTAGCCGGTGGTCTCCTCGACGAACTGCTGGAAGGGCAGCCAGCCCCAGAAGAAGAGCTCCAGTCCGCCTGCGATGCCCTGTTGGAAGCGCAGCGGATCCGACCATTTCGGGTCCTCGTAGGCCGGCCACGTCACGCGGCGCACTTCGGTCATCGTGGAGAACCGGTTGTCCAGCTCGGTCACATCCCTGCCTGCCTCGGCGGGATAGCTCCACGCCACATAGATGCTCAGCCGGCGCCGACCTGGGCTGTAAGGGCGCGGCACATGGTTCTGGTTGTAGGTGCGCGCGGTTCTGGACTCGCTCATCTCGTCTCCGGGAAGCGCTGGTGGGTGTCACTGCAGCTGGTCGAGCATCTCCGACATCGCGCTCTTGATCCGCAGAGCTTTCTTGATCTCGTCGGCGGTGACGAACGGGTACTCGCCGTACTCGATGAAGCTCGGGCAGTGGTGCTCGCGAACGAATCTGACGAAGGCTTCAGGGTTGGTCTTCCAGTCCTCGGGGAAGCCCTCGAGGTTCTCGAAGGCCGTGTTCACTCCCGCCCGGGTGAACAAGACGATGGCGTCTTCGGTGTACTTGTCGAAGTCGGTGTCGAAGATCCCCTGGTACATGAAGCGGGTGTCGTCGTCGAAGAGCACCCAGCGCAGGTAGTGCAGCTTCAGAGGGGCGAGCAGGTCAGGGTCGTCCTCCAGCGCCTTGGCCAGCGTGTAGCCGTAGCCGCGGATCGTGTCGGCCCGGCCGGGTTTGACCTTCGCGATGATGGTGAACCCGTAACACGCCGGGGTCCGCGGGTAGACAGGGCCGTACTTACCCTGCTCCAGGTGGTCGGTCTCCTTCGGGATGACGGCCGCCTGCGGCTTGATCTCCATGCCGGTCCCCTCCGTCGTTCGACTCCAAGGGGGGAAGGCTAAAACAGCCTGACTGCGGCAATTGTCCCATAATGCGGCTTTGTGGGGCAGTTCATGTTCGCGAACGTCCACGCTCGGCCTGGACCACCGCCACAGAGCCACGCGCAGGTGTCCGCGCGCCGCAGCCGGGATCTCCCGCCTCAGGAGGGCGACTCGTGCTGAGATCCGTCCGCGTCCAGGTCGAGGCCGCGGGCGGCGAGGTAGGCGGCGCGACCCACGATCGCGGCATAGGTCGGGAAGGAAAGCGGGATCCTGGCCAGTTCCTCGACCCGCATCCGCGCCGTCATCGCCACAGCGGCCACCTGGGCGGTCTCCACGGCGCGCTCGCCGACGACATGGCAGCCGAGGATCTGGTGCCCGGCCCGGTCGACGACGAGCTTGCAGAATCCGGTGGTCCGGCCGTCGATGATCGGGCGGGTGGCGGCATCGAGGCCGACGGTCGCCACGAGCACGTCGTGGTCCTGGCGGGCCTTCGTTTCGGTGAGGCCCACCTGGGCGTACTCGGGGTCGGTGAAGCTGCCGATGGGACTGACCTGGTCCCAGACGGGGATTCGCGGACCCCGTACCGCGTTCGTCGCCGCTATGAACCCGGACTGACTCGCCTGCGGAACCAGCATGAGCCGGCCGGTGACGTCGCCTGCGGCGAAGATGTGGGGGACGGAGGTCCGCTGGTAGGCGTCGACGCGCACGAAGCCGCGTTCGTCGATCTCGACACCCGCCGCCGCGAGGTCGAGCCCCGTGGTGTCCGCCGTCCAGCCGATGGCCGAGACGACCAGTGACGCTTCGGCACTGCCTGGCGCGCCGTTCTGGGAGAAGTGCATGCGCACACCATCGGGCGTCCTGTCGAAGGAGGTGATGGCGTCGAGGTTCTCTCGCACCACCATGCCGCGCTCGCGGAAAGCGTCGGCTACGACCGCGGAGACGTCGTCGTCTTCCGAGGGGAGAATACGAGGCCCGGTCTCGAACAGCTGAACGCGGGACCCGAAGGCGGCGAAGATGGAGGCCACCTGTACACCGGTGGCGCCCGCGCCGATCACCAGCATGGACGGAGGGACCTCACGCAATCCCCAGGCGTCACTGTGGGTGTGGGTCAGTTCGGCGCCCGGGACGGTGAGCGGCCTGCTGACGCCGCCCGTGCACAAGATGATCCTGTCGCCGTGGAGTCGAAGCCCGTGGCTGGTCTCGACCGTGTGCGGATCGACGAAGGAGGCCGTGCCCGCGTGCTCGTGGACCGTCACCCCCAGACCATCGACGCTACTGCGCAGCGCCGAATGCGTCCGGACCTCGTGAACGACCTCGCGTACCCGGGCAAGCAGCCGCGGATAGTCGAGGCGGAGCTCGTCCGCGGCGATGCCGTACCAGTCGAGCTGACGGGCCTCCCGCACCAGCCGGGCCGCATGGGCGAGGGTGCGGACCGGTACGGGGCCGTCGTTGGCCGCCATCCCGCCGAACTCGTCGCGGGTCACCAGAGCGGTACGGGAGCCCAGGTCAGCGGCGCGATGAGCAGCGAAGGCGCCTGCCGGTCCTGCGCCGATGACAATGACATCGGTCATGTCCGGTCCTGTGGTCGAGGCCGACACCCTGGCCTTGCGGCTCAGCTGAATCGACTGTCTCTGCCCACTCTAGGTGGTCGAGTTCAGCCCGCACGCGACGGTGCCGCGAGGACAGACCCGCCGCCCCGCGACCCTTGCTCCGGTGCCCGCCGCCACGGCCGACCTACAGCATCGGTGCGGGGATGGCGGAGGTCAGCCCGCCGTCGATGCGGATGTCCTGTCCGTTGATGTACGACGCTTCGTCGGAGGCGAGGAAGGCGACCGCGGCGGCCACCTCGTCGGCGGTGCCGACACGGCCGGCGACGACTGTGGTGGCGACGGCGGCCTGGGCCTCGGCGGAGGCCTCGGCACGGAACGCCGGGGTGTCGATGTAGCCCGGGCTCACGGAGTTGACGCGGATTCGCCTGGGCGCCAGTTCGGCCGCGAGGGTTCGCGTCAGGTTGTGCACCGCCGCCTTGGTCGCCGAGTAGAGGGCGGCGTCGGGCACACCACGGTGCAGTGCGAACGACGCGTTGATCACGATCGCTCCCCGTTCGGACAGCAGCGGAAGCGCCTTCTGGACGGTGAAGAACGCTGCTTTGAAGTTGATGTCCACGACGCGGTAGAACTCGGCCTCGGTGACGTCGTCGATGGGCTGGAACGCGCCGACGCCCGCGTTGGCGAACACCACGTCCAGCCGCCCGTACCGCTCGCGGATGGCCGCCGTCAGCGTTTCCAGATCGGCGAGACGTGTCGCGTCACCGGGTATCCCGAGCACCCGGTCGCCGAGGTCCTCGACCGCGGTGTCGAGCCGGGTCTTGTCGCGCCCGGTGATGATCACCTGCGCGCCTTCGGCGAGTAGCCTGTGCGCGGCGGCCAACCCCATGCCGCTGGTGCCTCCGGTGATCAGTGCGATCTTGCCGGCGAATCGGGAACTGTTGTGCGTCATGGTTTCAGCGTGCCGACCCGCGCGGCGAACATACAGTGCGCGGTTATCGTGGGTGTGGCACCACCACGTTCAGGAGGTCTGCGGTCCTCAGGCGGGGGCGGCGAGGCGGATGTGCCGCAGCCGTTCGAGCCGATCGCCGGTATCGGTGCCGGGCCGGGGGTTGTACAGCACGAGGCACCAGTCGGGGTGATCGGCGACCGTCAGGGTGGTCGCGTCGAAGAACAGCTCGCCGGCCTCGGGATGGCGGAGCGCATTCACGGCCTGGACCGGGACACCCACCTCATGGCGTTCCCACAGTTCGGCGAATTCGGGGCTCACGACGCTGAGATCGTCCACCACCCTTCGGAACTCGGGATCGTCTGGGAAGTGCGCCACATCGGCGCGATAGGCGGCCACGACGGCAGGCGCGGCGCAGGCCCACACCTCGTGCATCGCGCGGTACCGGGGATTGGTGAAGAACGTGATCAGGCAGTTGTGGGCGGTGCCGTCGAAGCCGAACACCGTCCGCGCCGTGTCGTTGAACGCCAGCACATGCCAGTACCGGTCCCGCAACACCGCGGGCCGTCGCTCCCATGCGTCGAGCAGTTGCCGCACTTCGGGAGTGAGCTCAGCCGCGGGCGCCACACCGGCGGGCGGCGGGTTGAGCCCGGCCAGCAGATACAGGTGCACCCGCTCCGGCTCGCTCAGGCGCAGGGCCCCGGCGATCGCGTCGAGTACCTCAGCCGAGACGGTGATGTCGCGCCCCTGCTCGAGCCAGGTGTACCAGGACACTCCGACCCCGGCCAACATCGCTACTTCCTCGCGCCGCAGCCCCGGGGTCCGTCGCCGGCCCGCCGACGGGATGCCGACGTCACCGGGTGTGAGCCGCGCCCGACGGATGCGCAGGAACTCACGGAGTTGCTCGTGGCGCCGCCGCGCGGATTCGCTGGTCATACGCCGACGGTAACCCCTGCGTGGGTCGCGGGGCATCCGGCGTCTCCGGCATCCCCCGGCGGCCCCGGCGGCTTCAGGGGGCGGAGGGGCTCAGGACCGACCGCAAGCCGCGGGGCAGAACGTGGCCTCGGGGTAGCGCGACGACGGCTTGTCCAGGAGGGGCTGCCGCTGCGACTTCAGGTGCTGGTCGAGGAAGGCCGCCACGTACGTGCGGGTGATCTCGGCGGAGCGTGCCGCGGGCAGAACGCCGGCGGGGGGCGTGATGCCGAGCGCGCTCGCCAGCAGCGGGCCGTCGGTGAAGGACTGGTGTTCCGCGCCCGACAGCACGAGCCAGCGCTTCCACCCGGTCAGCAGTCTCCAGTCGCGGTCCCACGAAGTATCGCGACCGCCCGGGCTGTGCTGCGGCGAACCCATGAACATGAACGGCCGGGAGAGCCCGCTCTTGGGGATCCGGGCGTAGGTGGTGCCGTCCATGTCGATTCCGGCGCGTACGCGGGCGTCCTTCAGCATGGCCGCCACGGCACTGGCCCCACCGATCGACTGGCCCACCATCGCGATCCTGGAGCGGTCGATCAGGTCAGCGCCGTCCCACTTCGACGGCAGCTGGTCGAGCACGAAGGAGACGTCGGCCGCCCGGCCCTCGACCACCCCCGTGCCGAAGCCCGGGTCCGTGTCGCTGTCGCAGGCGAGGCACTCCGCGACCCGCCCGTCGGGAAGGGTCGTGGCGTAGCTCTCGTAGGTGTGGTCGATCCCGGCCACGACGTAGCCTCGGCTGGCCAACTCCTCGGCCAGGGACGTGAGTGTGCTCATCGGCTTGGTGAAGCCGGGGGAGAGCACCACCAGCGGAAGCTTCCGCCCTGCGGGTTCGGCGTCCTTGACGGCGTTGGTTCGCGTTCTGCTCAGGATGTCGTACGGCACGCCCCCGATCCTCAAGCCCTTCAGGGTGAGCTCCGACTCCTTCGGCGTCATGTACGGCGCCCGCCGCCCGTCCCGCTGCTTGGTCGGATACCACAGGGTGACCTTGAGCTCCCTGGCGTCGACGTCGAGGTTCCAGGGATCGGGTCGGGAGGCGTCTTTCAGGTACAGGGCGGTGGTGCCGACCGGATGGGTGCCGGTGGGGGCGGGCAGAGTGGCGGGGCCGGTCGGCGTGGCCGACGGGTTGGCGGCGGACCGGGGCGGCACGGGTGCGGAGCAGGCGGACGCGGCGAGCACGACCAGTCCCGCGGCGACTGCCAGGATCTGTCTCATGGAGAGGTCCATTCACTTGTGCAGCAAGGTCAGGGCCTTGGCCAGCGCGGGGTCGCGCCCTTCGGCCGCGTCCTTCGGCGTCAGTGACACGTAGTGGTCGGGGGGCACGCCGATCCGGTCGATCACCTCGCGATCGGGCCCCAGATGGTGCTTGACGGGGAAGCTCAGCACAGTGTTGTTGCTGAGCAGGAACGGCTGCGCAGGGCCGGAGATGATCCCGGCGGTCCTGGTGCCGGCCAACTGGCCGATCCGCAGGTCCTTGACCGCGGAGCTGAAGTGCTCGCACGCCGAGGCGCAACCGCGGTCGGTGAGCACCACCAGCGGCAGGTTGACCAGCTCGACGGTGTCGTCGGTCCGCGAGGCCTCGCACGTGCCGTCCACGGTGCACAGGTAGGCGGTGACCTTGCCGTGGACGAACGCGCTGAGCAGCCGGGCCGCCTCGACGGGGCTGCCGCCGCCGTTGCCGCGCAGGTCCAGCACGACGCCGGTGAGCGTCCGGCCAGCGCGCAGCCTGGAGACGGCCTTGAGCACCCTGTTCGCGGAGTCGGGCGCGAACCCGCGCTGCCGTACATAGGCGATGTCGCCTTCCAGCAGCTTCGACGTCACCACCTGCAGGGCGGCCAGATCCCGCTGGAAGAGGCCGGGTTTGAGCGTCACGCTCCAGCGGCGGCCGGTGGCCTGCCGCAGGAGCCGCAGCAGGACCGGGCGCGCCTGCGGGTATCGCGGGTAGAGGGCGGCGATCGCGGGGGTGGCCTTCCCGTCGATGAACGGCGCCGATCCGTTGATCGATTCGATGATGTCGCCCGGGCGCAGCCCGGCGGCCTGCGCCGCGCCACCCTGCACGGTGGTGACGAACAGCGGAGGGAGGGCGACGCCGGGGTTGCTGTCCGCCTGCGCACCGGTGACGTTCGCCTGGAGACCCAGGCCGTAGCCGTCGCCGTCGTAGTAGTCGGGCGGCCGCTTGACGTCGTGCGCCCAGCCGGCGTGGTTGTCGCCGAGGCCGGCCACGATGGCCTCGAGGGTGACGACGGCCAGCTTGTCGCGCAGGTCGGGGACCTGCTCGGTGGTCTTCCGATAGACGGCCTCGAAAGCGGTCCAGTCGGCTTTCCTGTCACCGGTCAGCGCCGGCATGGTCGCCCCTGGAACGTCGCGCCCGTGGCGGTTGAGCTCCTGCGTCAGGGCGACGAAACCGGCGGTCAGCAGCGAGCGGGCGTCCAGCGTGGCGCCGCTGTAGTAGTTGCCGAGGATGCAGAAGTACGCCTGCTCGACCACGTCGATCGTGGTGGCCGTCTCCGCCCCTGGGGGTCCCTGGGGCTGCCCGCAGGCCGTACTGGCTGCCGTGCTCGCCTGGCTGCGCGGCGGCGTCGGTGCCGTGCAGGCCGCCGCCAGGAGGAGGGCGAGCCCGGCTGCCACGGTTCTGGCGGTCATGACAGGCGCCTCCGGATCCACCAGAAGCAGAACCAGGTGAGGCCGAGGGTGAGGAGGGCGTAGATCCCGGTCTCGATCCACTGGAAGGGCCAGAAGCGGTCGAGGGGCTGGTAGGTCGCCTGCTGCCGGTAGCCGAGCCGGTTGATCTCGGCCATGCACGCGTCCATGCCCTGCCCTCCCGCCCTCGATGGTGCGCAGGGTCCTGACGTCGTGGAGATCTGGATGGTGGCTTCGTCGCCGGCGCCGCCGATCGTGCGTCCGGACGGATCGACCAGGTCGCTGGACATGACCCAGGCGCCCGCCTGGCCGGGAACGGCCGACTTCAGGACCATGTGCGCAGGTCCCCCTCCATTCGGTGGTATGCCGAAGTTCTCCACGTTCGCCCTGCCGAGCTCGGAGGTCGTCGTGACCGGGGGCATCAGGTGGGGACGGACCAGCAGCGGCATGGCGAGCTGGATCGCTGCGAAGACGGCCAGGGTGAGGGCCATGGCGGGCAGCGTGCGGCGGACGAGCATGCCCACCGTCACGCCCAGGACGAAGGCGAAGGCCCCGTACCCCATCGGGGCGATGCCGCGCGCGCCGAACACCAGGGGCGCCATCAGGGCCAAGCTGTCCGGGGCCGACTTGTCCAGGGGCCCGGACCACAAGGTCACCGCGAGGCCGCACAGGCAGGCGGCGGTCATGGCGACCAGGCCGGTGAGCCCGAGCTTGACCGCCAGCCAACGGCCGCGGGTGATGCTCTGGTTCCACACCAGCAGGTGTGTGCCCGCCTCCAGCTCGCGGGTGATCATCGGTGCTCCCCAGAAGATCCCGACGAGAGCGGGCAGGAGCAGCACGACGAGGCTGACGGCCAGGAAGGGGAGCTGGTACGCCTCGAAGAAGCGGTCGAAGAACTGGTCGCAGGTGTTGTCCTGGGTGCAGTCGGCGATCCCGGCGGAGTAGCCGGAGGCCAGCCCAGGACCGGTCAGGGCCAGGGCGGCGGTGAGCATGACGAGTAAGGCGGCCGTCATCGCGACCGAGCCGCGGAACTGGCGCCAGGTCAGCCAGATCATCGCTGGACCTCCAGGGTGGGCCGCCGGTCGGCGGCGGTGGACTTGTCCATGTAGGCCAGGACGAGGTCTTCCAGCGTGAGCCGGCTGACCGTCCAGGCGGGATCGAGGATCGGGGCGCCGGTACGGATGATGTAGGTGCTCTGCCGATCGGTGTGCCGCGCGGAGACGATGTGCTGATCCGCTGGCAGCCTGCTTGGATCGCGACGCGGGCCGGTGAGCCGGTGATGGGTGGCCAGCAGGTGCTCGGTCTCCCCGGCGATCTGGACGCGCGAGTCGACGAGCACGATCAGGTAGTCGCACGTCCTTTCCAGGTCGGAGACCAGGTGGGAGGAGAGCACCACGCTGAACTCGTGCTCGACGGTGGCCTCCATCAGCCCCTGCAGGAACTCGCGGCGGGCCAGCGGGTCGAGCGAGGCGACCGGCTCATCCAAGATCAGCAGTTCGGGCCGCTTGGCCAGGCCCAGGGTGAGGGCGACCTGGGCGCGCTGGCCGCCGGACAGCTTGCCCGCCCGGTGGGCGGGGTCGAGACCGAGCCGCGCGATCCGTTCCCGCGCCATCACGGCGTCCCAGCCGGGGTTGAGCCGTGCTCCCAGCCGCAGGTGATCGGCGATACTCAGCCCGGCGTAGACGGGGGTGTCCTGGGCGACGAAGCCGACCTTGGCCAGCTGTGCGGGGCCGCCGGCGGGGCGTCCGCTCAGCACGGTGATGCCGCCCGTCGTGGGCTCCAGCTGGCCGCTGGCCAGTTTCAGCAGCGTGGTCTTGCCCGCTCCGTTGGGGCCCACCAACCCGACGACGTGGCCGGCCGGGATGTCGATGGTGCACTCGCGCAGCGCCCAGCGCTTGCCGTACTTCTTGCCCAGTCCTTGGGCCGCTAGGACAGACGTCACGCTATGTCCTCCTGAGAGGTGGTCCGAAAGGTGGTCATGAAGAGGGCCTCGATGCTCTCGTCGTCGAGGCCGGCCCGGCGGGCCTTGGCCAGCCAGCGCTGCAGTTCCAGCCGCAGCGGGCCGTGCGCGGCCAGCGAGGCGCCGGTGAGCGTCGCCGTCACGAACGTCCCCACCCCCGGCCGGGCGGCGACCAGGCCCTCGTGCTCGAGTTCCCTGTAGGCCTTGAGAACGGTGTTGGCGTTGATCGCCAGTTGCGCCACGACCTCCTTGACGGTCGGCAGCTGGTCGCCCTCGCGCAACAGGCCGAGTCGCAGCGCATGCCGTACCTGCTGGACCAGCTGCAGGTACGGCGAGACACCGGACCGACCGTCCAGATAGAACTCGATCACTGCATCTCCATTTATCTAGGTTCCTAAGACTTTAGATCCCTAGATCTAAAGCGCTTGTAAGGAGAGCTGTATCGCCGGTCCCGGTTCCGCGTCCCGATCCGCTTCGGGCTCGGCCACCGGCATGCCCGGCCCCCTACGCTGATCGGGCCTACGCGGCGGTACCCCGGAGTGAATGCCGCCGATAGCGTTCTCCTGTGGACAGAATCTTCACGGTCGAGGAGGCGCGGAGTCTCATGCCGCAGGTGTGCGGGCTCGTGGCCGAGCTCGTCGCCATCCGCGCCGACCTCGCCGAGCTCGGCCACGATCTCAGAGAAGGCGTGCGATCCCCGCTCGGCGGTCTGCCCGAGGCCAAGGCCATGGAAGCGCGCATCGGCGAGATCCTCGGCTGGTTCGACGAGCGGCAGATCGAGATCAAGGGCATCGCGCCGGTGCTCGTCGACTTTCCGGCGGTTCTCGATGGGGTGTCCGTGCGGCTGTGCTGGATCGAGGGTGAGGCCGAGCTCGGCTGGTACCACCGCAGCGAGCTCGGCTTTCCCGGCCGGCGCCGCCTTCCCTGAAGCCCGAGCCGAAGGCGGCCGACCGCGACCACGCTCGCCGCTCGTCCTCCCGTCCCGTCGAGCGACGAAGCCGGGGCGGTCAGAGATCCAGGTCGGAGCCGCCGAAGCGGTCTTCGAGGAACCTGCCCTGGTCGCGCAGAGCCTGCTCGTCACCCAGGTACACCGACTCGGCGACCTTGCGGAGCTGGGCGCCCAGCAGGTCGAGTTGGGCGAGCACCTCCTCGTGGGCGCTGCGCTGCCGCTCGCCGCGCCGCGTGAGCGCGTACGAGCGGGGCAGGTTGGCGTAGGCCTCCAGGCTTGACGGAAGGTAGTCCCTGATCGTCTGCGACACGATGTGCAGGTGGTCGGGGGAGGAGGTGAGCGCGTCCGCGCGGCGCAGGATGTCGCGCAGCACCTCGGCCAGCTCGCCGACCTTGGTTGCCACGTCGTCGGGGAAACGGTTCCGGCCGACCCTGGCCAGCAGCGTGTCCAGGTCGGCGAACAGTTGCCGGCTCTCCACCTCCGCGTGCGAGATCGTCAGCTTCACCCGGTCCGCCGGGGCGAGCACCGCCCCGACGCCGTACAGCCCGGCCACCACCACGGGCCAGTACGCCCCGGCGACCCCGAAGAACACCAGCACCACGCCGATCAGCGCCAGAGCGCATCCGGCGATGTTCTTCGTGGATCCGGCATAGGCGAGGACCCGGGCGGCCGGGCTACTGGTAGCCACGGATCTCCTTGAAGGCCGCCGTCAGCGATCCCGAGCGGGCGTCGAACGTCGCACCACCCGTGAGCTGCGCGACCTGATTCATTTCCGCCACGTCGCTGTCGCCGAAGAGCACCACGAAAGCCGGGAACCTCACCTGCAGAGAGCGGTAGTACGAGGCGAAGTCGTCGTAGGAGCTGCCGTCCGTGTTCTCGCCGTCCGTCATCAGCACGATCGAGGTGAAGTCCGCGGACGGCGAGGACCTCGCCTGCTCGTAGGCGGCACGCAGGCTGTCGAAGATCGCCGTACCGCCCCTGGTCCGCAGCGCCTCGCCGTACGAGCGGATCTGCCGGAGCACGGGATCGGCGTCCCGCTCGGGCAGCGTGAACGTGCGCGGCTCCTCGGGCGTCGAGTTGAACGGGATCATCGTGACCGTCTCGCGGTTGCGGAAACGTGAGAACGTCCCGCTCACGGAGGTGTCGGCTCCGGCCAGCGCGGTCAGTGCCCGCTTCAGCGCGTCGAGGCGATCACCCGCCATCGATCCGGAGGTGTCCAGCACGAAGAGGGTCCTTGAGGGCTTGCGCACCTGGTTGAGATAGACGCCGATGAGCTCGTCGGCGGCGCTGCGCCGGTTGGGGAACGGCAGCTCCACCAGGGACGCCGACCCGAAGCGCTGGTCGGGCCGCACCTCCGGCACGATCGGCCGCCGGTAGGTCGTCGCCATGATCTCGCGCTGGATCTCGGGCTTGCGCAGCCAGGCGGCGAGCTTCCCGTACAGCGCCTGCTTCTCCGCTCCGGCCGAGTTCAGCAGCGTGAGCGGGTAGTCGGCCGTCACGACGCCGTCGGTCGGATAGATCAGCGTGAGCGGCTCCCTGAGCTTGCCCGAGGCGTTGAGACCGAGAAGCACGGACTCGTAGTTCACCAGCCCGTCCACCGTGCCCTGTTTGATGTACGCGTCGGCGAGCCAGCCGGAGGAGCCCGCGGTGAGCGTCTGCGCCGAGAAGAACTCCGTCAGCTTCGGCGTCGCCGCGTCGATCTGGGCCTGGTCCAGGGCCTCCCCGGCATCCGAGAGTGCGGCGGTCACGCCGACCAGCGCGGAGAATCCGGAGTTGGAGGCGGCCGGGCTGGTCATGCCGAAGGTGAACTTGTGGGCGCGAGCGGCGGCGGCGATGTCGTTCCAGGTCACGGGTTTGCTGTCCCAGCCGAGCTCGCGGGCCTTCGACCGCTTCAGGCCGAGCAGTACCGGCGAGGCCATGACCTTGGTCTGGGTCGACAGCCGCGCGGTCGCCCCTTCGATGAGCGAGAGGTAGCGGTTGGAGGAGAACCAGGTCGCGTCGTACGTGCCGTCCGCTCCGCCGTTCCCCACCTGCTCCGCTCCGTCGAGCGTCCCGGAGTACGACAGCGCGACCCGCACGCCGACGGCCTCCTGCGCACGTTCGAGCAGCGGCTCGAGGTCCTTGATCTCGCTGCCTGCGAGGACGCGGAGCACGTCGGGGCCGTTCACGGGCTCCGAGGCGGAGCCGGAGCCGCCGCAGGCCGCCGACGCGACGAGCAGGGCGATCACGGCAAGCGCCCGCCCGGCCGGTCGCATGGTGAGCACTCGCCCCGTCACCGGGGAGGCGGTGGTACGCGTGGCGGCGTCGGCCGGCCTTCTCACCTGGGGAGCCCCTTGCTTCCTCATCGGGGGAGGGCCTGTTCGTCGCCGCGCTGGGAGCGCTCCAGGTATGTACGGGCGTGGTCGAGCTCGACGGTCAGGTTGTCGACCGTGATCGCCATGTTCTCCACGGCCTGGGCCTTGAACGTGTCGATCGTGTCCATGGTGGCGTAGATGTTGTCGAACGCCTTGCGCAGCGCGTCCATGCCGACCGTGGTGGAGGCCGCCTGCGTCTGGATGTCCGCGGCCTGGGTGCGCAGCATTTCGCTGGTCGCCACGATCAGATCCGACGTGGTCGTGTTGAGGGCGGCGATCTGGTCGAGCACCAGCTTCTGGTTGGCCAGCGCCTGCGCGACGGTCACCGCGGTGCGCAGCGCGGCGATCGTCGTCGTGGTCGCGCGGTCCACACCCTTGATCAGCTCGTGGTTGTTCTTGCGGATCAGGTCGAGGGCGAGGTAGCCCTGAGCGGAGACCGCGAGCTGGGTTAGCAGGTCCTGGTGCTTCTGCCGGATGCCGAAGAGCGCGTCCGAGCGCAGCGCGGTCGCCTTCTCCGGGTCGGTCGGCTCCACCCGCGTGATCCGCGCTTCGACCGCGGAGTCGAGCGCGGCGGCGAGCAGGGCGTACTCCTGGAGCTTGGTCATCGACTCCCAGAGGTTGGCCTTCTCACCCTCGATGGCCGCGTTGTCCTTCAGAAGCTCGTCCTGCCCGGACTTCAGGGCACGGATGATGTCGTCGATGTGCTGCTGAGCCGACTGATATTTCGCGAAATAGTCGCGCAGCTTGTCGCCGAACGGGATCATGCCCAGCAGCTTCTTGCCGGGGCTCGACGCCTGCTTGGGGTCGAGGTCGACGATCGTGCGGCGCAGCGCGACCAGCTGGCCCGCCACCGCCACCTGCGCGTCCTTGCCCTCGCCCTTGGCCGACGCGAGCGCTGCCACGGGACGCCGCAGCATGCGGTTGGCGACCTGGGACGACGCCCGGATCTCCGAGTCGCCCATCGAGGTGATGTCGTGCACCTTGCGGGTGAACTCAGGGGAGCGGGGGTCCAGCCCGCTGAGCTCCTCGGCGAAGCCGTTGGCCTTCTCGGCCAGCTCGTCGCTGCGTCCCTCAGGTATGGGCAGCATGGTGGCCGCCTTCTCCGCGGGCACCTTGGCCACGGGTTCGGGCGGGCTGAGGACGAGATCGCTCACGTGGTGTCTCCTGCGGGCAGTAGTGAAGGCGGGGTCACGGGGTGGGGGACGGAGCCGCGCCGGACCGGTACAGCTCCTCGACCTCGGCGATCATGCTCTCCAGCCGCTCGTAGGCGGGAGGCTCGACCACGTCGATCAGGCCGGGCGGCAGCGGGGCCCCGGTCTTCGCCACCATGTCGCCGAACGCCTTGGGGGCGGCGGTGCGGAAGCCGTAGGCCGCGGCGAGGCGCCCGAGTTCCTGGTCCTCCTGCAGCAGGCGGCCCACCTCGGTGCCCTGGGCGCTGAGCGGTACGAGAGTGTGCTTGCTCAGGACCGTCGGCGAGGGGTACAGCAGTCGCATGTCAGGGCGGATCGAGCCGTCACCGGCGAAGAGACGGGAGGCGTACTGCGCTTCGTAGATCATGACCATGGGCGTCTTGCCGATGCCCTGGGACAGGTAGTCCTCGAACGGCGCCTCGCTGGAGGTCTCGGAGTAGCCCTGGTCGAGGAAGAGCGGCGCGACTTCCTCGGCCACCTTGGAGACCTGCGCGTTGGAGTTCACCACGTCGTCGCCGTTGGCCACGTAGCCGGCTATGGACAGATACATCGCCGCGGAGTTCGACGTGCGGATGTCGGTGGTGGTGAGCAGCACCCGCTTGCGCGCGGGGTAGGCGGTGTTGCCCGGGAGCCTGTCCCACCGGGTCCCCTTTGCCACCAGGTCCAGATATTTCTTGATATCGAGGATCTGGTATCCCTGACCGGAATCCCGGACGACTCCCGCCCTGGCGAGGACGTCCACGATCGGCTTGAAGGTGGCGACCGCCATCGGGGAGGAGAACGGCGCGAACGTGCGGGCGGCGCCGTGGTCGCGTCTGATCTTCTCGGCGGCCGGCACGCTCGACGGGAACGCGAAGCCGTACTTCTTCGGGTCCACCGAGGCCGCGATCTGGCGCGATCCGGCGGTGTCGACCTCGACCCGCAGGCCGTGCCCGGCGAAGACGGCCTGTACTCGCCGGTCGTCGAAGAAGGGCTTCTTCTCCGACCCGATCACCCCGCGGACAAGGATGAGGTCTTTCTTCTCGGCGCCGCCTCCGCTGCGGTCGCCCACCACGATCGCCACCACCACGGCGGCACCGAGGAGCAGCGCCAGCCCGACGCCGATCCATCGCTTCATTTGGTTCCCCAATAACTCACCCCGTATCGCCGCATACCGGCGCTCTCTATCGGATTATGTGAGATATCGGGGTGGCTGGGAGTGGCTCACGAATAACGTGTTAACAATTCAGCTTCTGTTCACTGAAAGGTCACTATGCGATGGGCTGAACAGTTCGCTAAACGGCCATATTGGCGCGGGCGGGGACTCGATCGGTCGCCATCGAAATGAGGGCGCTACCCCGAAAGCCCGCGCCGATGAATTCGCTGCTGCGCCGATTTCTTCGTGCGTGTCTGTCCCGCTTGTTCGTGGATGCGCTGCCAGATCGGTCAAATTATCCTATATCGGACATAAGGGACCAGTTATTTCCCTTGCGGGACATCCCGCTGGCGTTATGATCTTCCTTTTCCTCGGTCAGGCCGAACAGCCCGGCCGGGGTCCATGCTGACGGGGCCGTCACGAACGCCCCCATGAATGGGACTGGAGATCCGTTATGAGGCGTGCACTGATCACATTAGGTATCGGCTTGGGCCTGGTGGGCTCCACCGTCGTCTCCGCACCGGCTCTGGCCGCGAGCCCGGTGACGGTCCCTCTGGCCACCAGCGTGTCGGCTGCTCAGCAGGCCGCGACGTTCTGGCTCGCCGACGGGGCCGCCAACCTGAAGAGCGCCACACCCTACGCCGTGCAGACCGTGGTCCATGGGGAACGGACGTCCACCGCCGTCGTCCCGGACGGCAAGCCTGGCGTGGTCGCGCCGGTGCAGGGAGTGGCCTCGCCGGAGGGAAAGCTGCCCACGACCTCGGGCAAGGTGTTCTTCGTCGGCGCCGACGGTCAGCCGCACTGGTGTACGGGCACCGCCATGCAGTCGAACTACCGCAACCTGGTCGCCACCGCCGGTCACTGCGTGTACGACACCCAGCGCGCGGGCGCCGCGCTCGACAAGTGGGTCTTCGTCCCCGGCTACTCCGAAGGCACGACCCCGTCGGGCCTGTACGTCGGAAAGCAGGCCGTCGCCCACTACGACTTCGGCGTGTACGCGGACTACGACCGCGACTTCGCCTTCGTGAACGTGTACAACGGCGTCGTCTCGTCCTCCTCCGGCGTGCTGACCGATACCGGCAGGCTGGTCGACAGCGTCGGCGGGCTGGGCTTTCGCTACAACCAGCCGCCGAGCTCCTCGGTCGACGTCTTCGGCTACCCGGCCGGCCCCAACCCTGACGGAACCGGGCGGCCCTACACAGGCCAGACCCTCGAACAGTCCACCGGATCGACATTTCCCGTGAGGCTCTCCGACCTCGCCGCCGACCAGGCCATCGGCGTCGACTCCCCGTTCCCCGGTGAAGGCTCCCTCGGCTCCTCCTGGCTGTACCACTACAGCAAGGACAGCGGCACCGGCTACCTCAACGGCATCACGATCAGCGTCTCCGACACTGACGGCGACGGCCGCTACGACACCGGCGTCTCCCCTTACTTCGACGGCGAGGTGGCTGCGGTCTACTCCGCCGCCGGCAACTTCTGGACCGGCCCCATCGCGTAGAAGAACGCTGCACCCGCCCGCCGCCCGTCCACCCAGGCGAGCGGGCGGGTGCAGCGTTGCCCTCATCGCGCTGACACGGGCCGGACAGTCGTGCGCCTCTGGCCTGACGACATTGCAGGGGTCGGAGCCCGTGTGTTCGACGCGGGAGTCGAGGTGATGGCCGATGGCCGGAACGGCGGTTCAGTCGCACACCCCAGGCAGGGCGCACACCTTCTTCGCCATCTTCTTCGCCTGGGCGGCGATCTTCCTGCCGGCCTCCGGGCCGTTGCCGATGTCCGTGTAGAGGAACAGAGCGGTGCCGCGGCGGGCGACGATCGCCCGTTCGCCGGGCTCACGCTCCCGTACAGCACGAGCTGTTCGCTGCTGCCGGAGGGGGCGCTGGTCGAGTAGGTGATGGTGCGTATCGCGAGCCGGTTGTCGCGGGGCTTCGCCTTGGCGCGGCAGGGATTGAGCTCGAGCTGCCGGGTCAGGCTGTCGCTGATCTCCCACCACTCCTCGTCCTCCATGACCGGCCCGGCGATCGCCGCGGGCTCGGTCACCAGGAATCCCTTGGGGATCTCGACGCTGTCCGCGTAGGCCACGCCGGTTCCGGCCGACACCGATCCGATCACCAGTGCCACTGCCATCGCTTGCTTGATCACAATGGTTGAGATGCGGGATCTTCTCGATAAGTTGTCCCGGTTTCGTGCGGCAGGCGATGCTCAGACGGCTGATGTCGGATCGGCCCCGCTGAGCGTGGTCTCAGGACGCGATGACGACCTTGCCCGGAGCGTGCCCCTCTTCCTGATACCGGATGGCCGCCGGGATCTCCTCGAACGGGTAGACCCGGTCGATGACCGGGGTGACCTTGCCGTCTTCGATGAACTCGGTCAGCGTCAGCAGGTTCCGCTTGTTCTCCGTGCATCGGACCACGTCCGCCAGGGCCATGGTCTGGGACACGAACGGCGACACCGCGAACGTCGAGAACATGCGGCCGGCGGGTCGCACCCATCGGCCGGCGGGCCCGCCGACGACGACGTAGGTGCCCTGGGGGGTCAACGCCCGGCGGCATGCCGCTCCCGGGTAGCCGCCCGCGACGTCCAGCAGCAGGTCGTAGCGCTGCCCGTTCCGGGTGAAGTCCTCTCGCGTGTAGTCGATGACCTCGTCCGCGCCGATCGACCGGACCAGGTCCACGTTCCGCGTGCTGCAGACGCCGGTGACCTTCGCGCCGAACGCCTTGGCGATCTGCACGGCGAACGTGCCCACGCCTCCTGAGGCCCCGTTGACGAGCACACGCTGCCCCGGCTGTACGCGTCCCTGGTCGCGCAGGCCGAGCAGGGCGGTGCCGGCGGCCATCGGTACCGCGGCCGCCTGCTCGAACGACAGGTTCGCCGGTCGCGGTGCCAGCTCGTCTTCCCGGACGCAAACGTACTCGGCGAAGCCGCCCTGCTTGGGCATCGCGAACACCTCGTCGCCGGGGCGGAACTCTGTCACGTCCTTGCCGACCGCCTCGACCTGCCCCGCCACGTCGGCGCCCAGGACGTTGATTTTCGGCCTGCGCAGCCCGGGGCCGCCGCCCATCAGGCGCGCGATGTACGGCTCGCCTCTCATGAAGTGCCAGTCGTACGGCTGGACGGAGGTGGCGCGTACCCGGACCAGCACCTCGTCGTCGCCCGGCACGGGCGTCTCGATCTCGGTGAGATCCAGGACGTCGGGTGAGCCGTACGAGCGCAGGACGAACGCCTTCATCACATTCTCCTCATCCACGGCGAGTGCGGACATCCATCGGGGGCCGTCACGCTCCCGCATCGACGGCGTGTCGTGAAAATCAGCGTAGAAGGCGTGATCAGGGGGCTCATCAGCCGAAAGTACGCCCGTTTGGCGGACGATCGGCCAGGTCAGGCAGGGCCGTTCTGTCGATGACCCGCCGTCGCCTCAGCCGTCACGATCGAGGGCATGACCGACGAGAGCCCGGCGGGACGCCTGCCGTTCCCGCAGCCGCCGCGAGCCGGCCGGTTGAAGGACGGCCGGAGCGGGGCCACAGCCCCTTCCTCGAGGGCTGGGTGGCTCGTGCCGGCCGCGCTGATCGTGCTCGGCGCCGTTCCCGTGGTCGCCGGTGCCGTACGCCTGACGGAACTGGCCGGCGGTGCGGCGATCACGCCGGAGAACGGACGGTTCTTCGCGGCGCCCCTGCCCGTGGTGCTGCACATCATCGGCGCCTGTGTGTACAGCGTGCTGGGCGCCTTCCAGTTCGCGGCGGGGTTCCGCCGCCGGAGGCCGCGCTGGCACCGTGTCGCGGGGCGGCTGCTGGTTCCGTGCGGACTCCTCGCGGCGCTGGCGGGGCTGTGGATGTCCCTGTTCTATCCGCGCCCCGCGGGCGACGGCGAACTCCTCGCGGGGTTCCGGCTCGTGTTCGGCGCGGCCATGGTCCTGTCCCTTGCCCTGGGCTTCGCCGCGATCCGGCGGCGGGACGTCGCAGGGCACCGCGCCTGGATGGTCCGCGGTTACGCGATCGGCCTGGGCGCGGGCACGCAGGCGGTGGTGCTGGCGCTCTGGTTCCTGGCCATCGGCACGCCCGGCGAGATCGCCAGGGCGCTGCTCCTGGGCGGCGGATGGGTGATCAATCTCGCTGTGGCCGAATGGATCATTCAGAGGCGGGGCGCCCGGCCATCCTTCTGACGCCTTTCTCAGGATCGCTCTAGACGCGGTTGGTCTCGTAGGCCCACATGGCGATCTCGACGCGGTTGCGAGCGCCGAGCTTGGCCATGAGGCTGGCGATGTGGGACTTGACGGTGCTGAGAGAGATGCGCAGCTCGTCGGCGATCTCGTTGTTGGTTCGCCCGCGTGCCACGGTGGCCAGGATCTGTTCTTCACGGTCCGTGAGCACCTCGATGGGGTGCGTCGGGGGTGAGGCGGGCCCGGTGCGGGCGAAGGCGCCGAGCAGCCGGGCGGTGATGCTCGGGGCGATGAGCGCGTCGCCGTTGGCGGCGGCGTGGACGGCCTGCGAGAGCAGGTGAGCGCCGGCGTTCTTGAGCAGGAACCCCCGGGCACCGGCCCTCAGGGCGGCGTAGACGTACTCGTCGAGATCGAACGTGGTGATGACGACGACGGCGAGGGGGTCCTCGACGGACGGCCCGGCGAGGGAACGGGTCGCCTCGATGCCGTCGAGGCCGGGCATGCGGATGTCGAACAGGCACACGTCCGGGCGCAGGCGCCGCGCGAGCTCGACGGCTCGCCGCCCGTCGGCGGCCTCGCCGATGACCTCGATGTCCGGCTGGGCGTCGAGGATCATCGAGAGTCCGGTACGGACGATCTCCTGATCGTCGGCGACGATCACCCGGATGCTCATGTCGCCGATCCGGTTCGAGGCAGCACCGCGGTCACCGTCCATCCCCGGTCGGGGTCGGGGCCGGCGACGCAGGTGCCGCCGAGCAGATCGGCGCGTTCGATCATGCCGATGAGCCCGTACCCGGGCGACCCGGTCTGGCGCAGGAGGCTGCTGTCGCCGTCGTCGCTCACGCGCAGGTGCACCGACGTGTCGTCGGCGGCGACGCGGACCTCGATGCGGGTGGCGTGGCGCGCATGCCGCCTGGCGTTGGTGACCGACTCCTGGGCCAGGCGGTACAGCGCGGCCCCGACCAGCGGGGGAAGGTCGTCGAGGTCGCCCGAGATCTCGACGTCGACGGCCGGGACGGAGGGGCCCTGGCTCGCCAGCCCTTCAAGATCGGCGACGCCCCGTCCGGGCGCCAGCTCCGCCTGCTGGTCCTGGCGAAGGACGCGGACCATGGTGCGCATCTCGGCGAGGGCGCGCGCCGCCTCCGCCTCGATCACGTGGAGCGCCTCGGTGGCGGCGTTCGGCCGCGACGCCGACGTCGCGAGGCCCGCCTGCGCTCGGATCGCCATCGCCGAGACGTGATGAGCGACGGTGTCGTGCAGGTCGCGGGCCAGCTGTTCGCGTTCGAGCAGCTTGACCTGGTCGAGCTCGCGCATCCTCTCCCTGGCCCGGTACCGGAACGCCACTCCCAGGGCGATGGCCGACGACATGACGGCGAACGCCGCCACCGCGTCGGCGAGGACGATGCGGTCGAAGCCGATCGAGAGGAGGACCGCGACGAGCATGATCGCCAACCCGGCCGCGGCCTCGCGTCCCGCTCCCCACCGGAACAACGCGTACACGAGGAGCAGCAGGTACACCATCGTGTACGTCTCCGGAGACTCGCCGCTCGTCAACAGCGGGGCCAGGCTCGTGGTTCCGAAGGCGATCGCGAGCATCGGCAGCGGTCTGGTCCTGCGCCACAACAACGTGGGCACCAGCCCGAGGGTGACCGTCACCGAGACGGCCCGCCACGGAAGGTCCGGCCGCAGGACTCCCTCGAGAACCGCGATCGGCACGAGGACGCCCACGAGCGCCCAGTCCCGCCACACCCGCAGCGGCGGGTCGGGGGGACGTGGCTCGTTCCACACGGAGCGAAGGAGGCCGTACACCAAATCATGGTAACGAGTGCCCCTGTTCAGCCCGAAGAGCAATTCTCACATTTCCAGCGGGATCGGACGGTGCGGCGGGAGCGGTGCGACGCCGCCGCGGCCAAGATCGGTGAGGTCGTGTTCGGTTCGGGGTCGGTCTCCCCGGTCACATCGGCCGGTTTTCGCGGGTCTACTGTTACGACACGCCGCGCGGAAGGACTGTGACACGGTGGACGAAAAGGTATGGCTGACCGAGCGTTTCGAGGAGCATCGGGCTCATCTGCAAGCGGTGGCCTACCGGATGCTCGGCTCGGTGAGCGAGGCCGACGACGCTGTGCAGGAAGCCTGGCTGCGACTCGATCGCGCCGACACCAGCGGCGTGGAGAACCTCGGCGCGTGGCTGACCACCGTGGTGGCACGCGTGTGCCTGAACGTGCTGCGCTCGCGCGAGCATCGGCGCGAGGAGTCGTTCGAGGTGCGCATGCCCGACCCGATCATCAGCCCCGAGTCCGGGATCGACCCCGAGCATGAAGCGTTGCTGGCCGACTCGGTCGGGCTGGCACTGCTGGTGGTGCTCGAGACGCTGTCGCCGGCCGAGCGGCTGGCGTTCGTGCTGCACGACATGTTCGCCGTGCCGTTCGAGGAGATCGCCTCGATGACCGAGCGGTCTCCGGCCGCGGCGCGGCAGCTCGCGAGCCGCGCCCGCCGCCGGGTGCAGGGGCAGGCCCCGGCTCCCGACCCCGATCTCGCCCGTCAGCGCGATGTCGTCAACGCGTTCTTCGCCGCCGCCCGCGACGGCGACTTCGACGCGCTCGTCGCCGTGCTCGACCCGGACGTCGTGCTGCGGTCCGACGGCGGCGTCGTGCGTGCCAGTCAGACGGTCGTGCTCAACGGGGCGCGGACCGTGGCCGAGCAGGCCGTCGGCTTCGGACGGCTCTCGCCGTTCGCACGGCCGGCGCTCATCAACGGTGCCGCCGGAGTCGTCGTCGCCGCCGATGGACGGCCGTTGTCCGTCATGGCCTTCACCGTCGCGGGCGGGAAGGTCGTCGCCATCGACGTGCTCGCCGATCCCGAACGCCTACGCGAGCTCGACCTGCCGGTCCTCTGACCAGCCCGCCGTCGTCGCGGCGATCCTTCGATCCGGGACCCGTTCCCTGCGGCCCTGGCGGTGGCGGCGCGCTCGCCGGCGAATGGACGGGGACATTTCGGGTGGCGATCTGTCTCACGGGGAAGCATCTCAGGAACTCCCTCGTGTGGCGATCGTTGATCCGGCGTGACGGCCTTGGCTGCGGGGGTGTCCATGCAGTTCATCGAGACCAGCATCATCGGTGTCCGCTCCGCCGTTCTCACCTTCCGGCGGCCCGGCTCGCCGATGAGGTTCCTTCTCATCCCGATGGTGCACGTCGCCGAGCAGGCCTTCTACGACCAGGTGGCGGAGCGGCTGCGCGGCTGCGACCTCATCGTCGCCGAGGGGGAGCCGTATGCCGATCTCCTCCTGCACCGCAGGATCTCCAGGATCCGGGTCGATGGGCTCGTGCATCAGCTGGTCGGTCTCGACGTCGAGTCGTTGGGTGTTCCGCTGCTCTGGCCCGACAGGGACGACGATCGTGGGAGGTGGTTCAGCCTCGTCATGGACGCGCTCACCGCGGTGCCGGACTGGCTGACGACGATCAGGTTCCCGTCCGGCGGCATCGACGTCACGGACCTCACCGGACACGACGGGTGGGCGGGCGGCCGGGCCAAGCAGGTGTGGCGCAAGCTCATGCTCCACGAGCGGGACAAGCGCCTTCTGGACCTCCTCACACGGATCCACGAGGAGCGCGGCGAGGAGCCGATCACGGTGGGGGTGCCTTGGGGTGCGGCCCACATGATGGCCGTGGCGGGCTGCCTCTTCTCGGAGTTCGGATACCGGGTGGTGGCGGCGGAGTGGGTGACCGTCCGCAACGCTCGGTGAAGCGGTGGGATCATGACGCCGCGCCGAACGCCACGAACTCACACGGTGATGACGATCTTGCCGGCCGCCTGTCCGCTTCTCAGGTACCGGACGGCTTCGGCGACCTCGTCCAGCGGGTACGTCCTGGCGATGATGGGGGTGACCTGGCCGGACGCCAGGAGCTTCGTCAGGAGCCGAAGGTCCTCCTGGCGCGCTGTCGAGAACAGGGGACGCAGCTTCTGGCGGACGAAGGGCGAGAGCAGGAACATGCGGAGCTGGCGGTCCGTGCCCTGCAGCCAGCGTCCTTTCACCTCGCTGCCGATGACGACGAGCGTTCCTGTGGGGGTGAGCGCGCGCCGGAGGTGGGACAGCGTACGGTGGCCCGCGGTGTCGACGATGAGGTCGTAGTGGTGGGCGCCGTCGGCGAAGTCCTCGCGGGTGTAGTCGACGACGTCGGCGCCGAGCGAGCGGACCAGGTCCGCTTTGGCGGTGCTGCACACACCCGTCACGTCCGCGCCGAACGCTGTGGCCAGTTGGACGGCGAACGTCCCGACGCCGCCGCCCGCGCCGATGACCAGGACCCTCTGCCCTGCCTGGACCGGGCGAACACCCTGGAGGGCGGGGAAGGCGGAGGTGGGGACCGCCGCCGCCTGTTCGAAGGTGAGGTTGGCCGGTTTGTGGTCGAGCCGGTCCTCGCTGGTGCGCGCGTACTCGGCGAAGGAGCCGTCGCAGGTGCCGTACACCTCGTCGCCGGGCCGGAAGCGGGTCACGTTCGCGCCGACGGCCTCGACGCGGCCGGCGACGTCCAGGCCGGGGACGCGGTGTCTCGGTCTGAACGGCCCTGAGGCGAGGCGGCTGAGGTACGGCAGGCCGGTGATGAGGTGCCAGACGCCCTGGTCGACGCCGGCCGCGACCACGCGTACGAGCACGTCGTCGTCCCCGGCCACCGGCCGGTCGATGTCGGCGAGCCGCAGCAGGTCGGGTGAGCAGTAGGTCTCTCGGACCATCGCTTTCATGCGATCACGTTCCTCTCGGTGCAGGGCTACGGCTCGGTGTCGGGGTACTGGAAGACCTCGTCGAGGGGGGCGTCGAACACCCGGGCGATCCGGAAGGCCATCTCCAGCGAAGGCGAGTAGCGGCCCTGCTCGATGGCGATGACGGTCTGGCGGGTCACGCCGATGCGTTCCGCCAGGTCCGCCTGTGTCATCTCGCCGTGCGCGAAGCGGAGGGCCCGGATCACGTTCGTGACCTTGGTGGGCTTGACCATCGTCAGAAGCCCCTGCGGTACGCGACGATCTTCACGATCGCCGAGGCGAGTGCCGACAGGACGAAGGCCAGGTAGAGCGCGTTGGCGATCCAGAAGTGCTCGAACTTCGCCAGGGTCAGCCCCAGTACCGCCACGGAGCCGACGGCGAGGACGTAGTACTCGGCGCGCTGGCCGTACCGGTGGATGTCGGTGTCCCGCTCGTCCTTGAGGTTCGCCTCCCTGGGCGCGGCGATCGCGGTCACGATGCTCGCGACGACGTTCACCGCCACCGCGACGCCGATGGCCGTGAGGAGGGGCCACACGTAGGCGATGTGTGCGACGTCCGTCGACGCGACCTGTCTGAGGATGGTGGCGAAGTAGACGACGGGCACGCCGACGGCGATCACGGCGTAGATCCATACACGTTTCTCTTCGGTTGACACGCGTGCTCCCGATGTCAAAGAAACCTGACATGGGGAATGTAAAACAACCCGTACATGACGTCAAGCATTCTTAACATCGCGCAGGTGAGGGGGTCAGTACCAGGCGACCAGGCCCGCCGCCCCGGCCCCTTCGGCGTGGGCGCCGCGGAGGATGGTCAGGGGCGCGTCGAGCAGCTCGCCCGCGTCGAAGTCCGGGCTGTCGCCGAAGTCGTTCATCCACTGCTTGATGCCGGTGATGACCGCGGCGCGCCGGATCCCCCGGACGTCCAGGGCGGTCTCGGGGATGAGGCTGACCGTCCATGTCCCGATGGTGCTCACCTTCGACTCCATGGGGTGCATTGACGGTACGCGCTGGGCGACCCTAGCCTAGAGGATCTACCTATCAGTTGGTAGGTTTTGGCGTCGCTGAGGAGTGAGATGGACGACAAGCCCGGCCTGGGGGAGAAGCTCGCCTTCTTCTCGGGAGTGTTCGGTGGCGTGCTCATGAGCGCGGGCTCCGGCTTCCTGCTGCTGTACCTCACCGACGTCGTGGGCATGGGCGCGGCGGCCGTCGGCACGCTGATGCTGGTCGCCAGGGTCGCGGACGGCGCCAGCGACCCTGTCATGGGCTACCTCGTCGACCATCTCCCGCCGACCCGCTGGGGCAGGTTCCGCCCCTACGTGCTCGTCGGCGCGTTGTTATGCGTGTTCTGCGTCGTCGCGCTGTTCGTCGTGCCCGCCCTGCTGCCGAACGCGGTCGTCGCCGTATGGATCACGTACCTGCTGTGGGGCCTGCTGCTCGACCTCTTCCTGATCCCGATGACCTCGCTGGTGCCCGCGATGAGCGGGGACCCCGGAACGCGCGGGCAACTGGCCGCGATCGTCGGCGTCACGGGGTTGTTCGCGGCCGCCATGGCCACGGGTCTGACGTTGCCGGTGGTGGGCGCGCTGGGCGGGGGGACGCGCGGATGGCTGACGTACGTGATCGGCTCCGCTGTCGCGGGACTCTGCCTCGTGGCCGTCATGGTGCTGAAGGTGCGTGAGCGGGTGGTGCCGCTCTCGCCAGAGCGATACCGGCTCGCGGACGTGCGGCGGGTGTTCTTCTCCGGCAGGGCGGTGCCGATCCTGCTGCTGTCGAAGGTGTCGGTGCAGGCGGCCAGCGGGGCTCTCACGGCGGCGATGCCGTTCTTCTTCCTCTACTACATCGGCGACCAGCGGTATCTTTCGGCCGCGGCGTTCGTCATGGCGATCCCGATGGTGGGAGGCGCGATCGTGGTGCCCGTGCTGGGCAGGCGGGTGGGGGCGAAGCCGCTCTACCTGGCGAGCCTGGGCGTGTCGGTCACCGGACTGGCGCTGCTGATGGTGGTGCCGTCCGATCCGGTTCCTGTGCTGGCCTGCTTCGCGCTCACGGGGGTCGGGTTCGGCGGGGCGGTGGCGCTCAGCCTGGTGCTCCTGGCGGAGCTGACCGACTACACCGAGTGGCGGCACGGCTTCAGGACCGAGGCGTCGCTGGCGGCGATGACCTCGTTCGCGTCCAAGGCGGGCGGCGGGATCGGCGGAGGGCTGCTGGCGTACACGCTCGCGCTGACCGGGTACCGCAGCGGGGGCGTGGCGCAGAGCGAGGAGACGTTGACCGGCATCCTCATGGCCCAGAGCCTCGTGCCCGCGGGCATCGGGCTGGTGGGCGCGCTGGCCTTCGCGGCCTACCCGATCAGCAGGGAGGTCGCGAGGGAGGCGGCCGAACGTCTGGCGGGACGGCGCACGGCCGTGGTGGAGCCGGCATGATCGTCAAGACGGCCCAAGGTGAGGTGCGGGGGAGCGTGGCGGGCGGGATCGCCAGGTTCCTGGGGGTGCCCTATGCCGCCGCGCCGTACGGCGACGACAGGTTCGCGCCGCCCCGCCCGCACGATCCCTGGTACGGCGTGCGTGAGGCGACCCGGATGGGCCCGACGCCGCCGCAGGTGCCGTACGCGGGAGGGCTGGAGGACATCCTGCCCAGCGTGATCATCGACGGTGAGGAGATCCTCAACCTCAACATCTGGGCGCCCGCGGAGGGCACGGGTCACCCGGTCATGGTCTGGCTGCCCGGCGGCGCGCTCACCAGAGGGAGCAACGCGCTGGCCACCTACGACGGCCATGCCTTCGCACGCGACGGTGTGGTGCTGGTGTCGGTGAACTACCGGCTGGGCGCCGAGGGCTTCTCGGTCCTCGACGACGCGCCGGCCAACCTGGGCGTGGCCGATCAGGTGGCGGCGCTGCGCTGGGTGCGTGACAACATCGCCGCCTTCGGCGGCGCCCCTGACCGGGTGACGGTCGCGGGCCAGTCGGCGGGCGGAGGGGCGGTCGCCTCGCTGCTCGCCCATCCGCCGGCGAAGGAGCTGTTCTCGCAGGCGGTCATCCAGAGCGGCCCGGTCGGCCCCGGTCCCGCGGGGCGGGCGAGGCGGATCACCGACCTGATGGCAAGGGACCTCGGCATACCCGCGACGCGCGAGGCGTTCGCGCGGGTGTCGCCCGAGGACCTGCTGGCCTGCCAGACGCGGATGGTCGGCAGGAGCCAGGGGTTCGGCGTCGTGCCGGGTGACGAGCCGGTGCCGTCCGATCCGGGAGCCGCGCTGCTCACGGGTGCAGGGGCGGACATCCCGGTCATGATGGGCCACACGTCCGAGGAGTACCGGCTGTGGCTCGCGCCCACGGGGAAACTCGAAAAGATCACCTGGCTGCACCTGCTGGCCGCCCGGCTGAGGTTCAAAGTGCCGCGCAAGGAGGTGGCGGCTCTCCGTCGCGCCCGTCCGGGGGCGGGAAGCGGGGAGCTCCTCGGCGAGCTGACCACGGACCTGCTCCTGCGCAGGCCGATGCGCGCCCTGGCCGACGCCCGCGGCGCCCGGACCTGGATGTACGAGTTCGCGTGGCGCTCGCCTGTCCACGACCTCGGCGCGGCGCACGCGGTGGAGCTCAACTACGTCTTCGACACGCTCGGCACCCCGGAGGCGGAGGCGATCTGCGGGGCTGACCGCCCGCAGGAGCTCGCCGATCTGATGCACGGGGCGTGGGTGCGCTTCGTCAGGGAAGGCGAGCCAGGCTGGCCCGCCTGGGACGAGGGCCGCCCGGTGATGGTCTTCGACTCGCCGGGCGGCGGCGTGCTCAGGCCTTCAGACTCGCCCTGACGGAGTCGAGCAGCGTCTCCCGCCACTCGCGGGCGAGGGGCAGGAGCGCGGTGAGCCCGTGCGAGCCGTGTACCTGCCCCTCGAACTCCCTGTACGTCACGGACACGCCGAAGGACCGGAGCCGTTCGGCGTAGCGGCCGCCGTCGTCGGCCAGCGGGTCGCACTCGGCCGTCAGGATGACCGCGGGCGGCAGCCCTGTGAGGTCGCCGGCGTGCAGCGGGGAGACGAGCGGGTCGGTGGGGTCGTGGTCGCCGAGATAGTTCTCGACGCACCAGCGGATCTCCTTACTGGTCAGCACGTATCCCTCGGCGTACGTGCCGATCGAAGGGGAGGACAGCGTGAGGTCGAGCGCGGGGATCTCCATGATCTGCAGGTCCAGTGCGGGGCCACCGCGCTCTCGCGCCAGCAGGGCGACGGCGGCGGCGAGGTTGCCGCCCGCGCTCTCGCCCGCGACGCCCAGCCAGCCGGGGCCGAAGCCCTGCGCTGCCGCCCACTCCAGGGCGCGGTAGCAGTCGTCGACATGGGCGGGGAAGCGGTGCTCGGGCGCCAGCCGATAGTCGACGCTGACCACGGTGACGCCGGTGCCCGCGGCGATGGTCCTGCAGCGCGTGTCGGTGTCGTCGGGGTGCCCCGACCACCAGCCGCCGCCGTGGTAGAAGACCAGCGTGCCGGTGCTGTCCCGCGCCGGGCGGTAGATCCGAGCGCCGATGCCGTCCGGCGGGATGGTCACGTCGCGGACCTCCGCCACGGCGGGCGCGGGTTCGACGTAGCGGGTGTAGGGGCGTTCCTCGGCGGACCTCTCGCGCTGGGCGCGCCGCCGCTCGGCGACGGCGATCTCGCGGTCGGGCGCGGGCAGCGAGGCGTACATCTCGAGCAGGGGGGCGAGCAGTGGATCGAGTGCCATAACAAAAACCTACCAACTGATAGGTGGTTTTGTTAGCCTGGATTTCATGGCCGCACGAAAGCCCTCCACCGCGGGCGTCGCCCGCAGGGAGCAGATCCTCGCCTCAGCCCGCGAGCTGTTCAGCCGCAAGGGCTACAGAGGGGCCTCCCTGCGCGACGTGGCCGCCCAGGTGGGGCTGACGCTCGCGGGTGTCCTGCACTACTTCCCCTCCAAGGAGGACCTCCTGGCCGCCGTACTGCAGCAGCGCGACGACATCGACATTCCCTGGTTCGAGGCGAGATGGGAGGAGATGGGCAGCTTCCGCGAGGCGACCCGCGAGCTGATGATCCGCAACATGGAGACGGCGGGCGTCATGCGGCTGTTCGTGACCCTCTCCGCCGAGGCCGGCGACCCCGAGCACCCCGCCCACGACTTCTTCAAGCAGCGCTACCGCACCAGCCGTGAGCTGTTCTCCGCCAAGCTCGCCCAGGCCAAGAGCAGAGGCGAGGTCGACGCCAGGGCCACGGGGCCCGTGCTCATCGCCGTACTCGACGGGCTGCAGACCCAGTGGCTGCTCGAACCCGACTTCGACCTGCTCGCCTCTCTCGACGCCTACCTGGACACGATCGCGCCGTGAACGACCTGACCATCGCCGAAAAGGCGTCGCTGACCTCCGGCGCCTCCCTCTGGACCACCAAGACCGTCGACCGCGTCGGCCTCCCCTCGATCACGCTGAGCGACGGCCCCCACGGGGTGCGCCGCCAGATCGTCGGCGGAGACCATCTCGGCATCGGCCAGAGCATCCCCGCCACGTGCATGCCGCCCGCCGTCGCCCTCGGCTCCTCATGGGACGCCGATTTGCTGCGCGGGGTGGGCGCCGCCCTCGGGACCGAGGCCCGCTCGCTGGGCGTGCAGGTACTGCTCGGCCCCGGCATCAACATCAAGCGCTCCCCGCTGTGCGGCCGCAACTTCGAGTACCTGTCGGAGGACCCGCTGGTCAGCGGCGTGCTCGGGGCAGCGCTCGTCGACGGCCTGCAGTCGCGGGGCGTCGGCGCGGCGCTGAAGCACTTCGCCGCCAACAACCAGGAGACCAACAGGCTGCGGGTCAGCGCCGAGGTGGACGAGCGCACACTGCGCGAGATCTACCTCGCCGGATTCGAGCATGTGGTGAGGCACGCCAGGCCGTGGACCGTGATGTGCGCCTACAACAAGGTCAACGGCGAGTACGCCTCCCAGAACCACTGGCTGCTCACCGAGGTCCTGCGCGAGGAGTGGGGGTTCGACGGCCTGGTCATGTCCGACTGGGGCGCGGTCGACGACCGGGTCGCGGGGGTGCGGGCGGGGCTCGACCTCGAGATGCCCACCTCGGGAGGCATCACCGACGCGCAGCTCGTCGAGGCGGTGCGGGACGGGCGGCTCGACCCCGAACTGCTGGACCTCGCGGCCCGGCGGGTGATCGCCCTCGTCGAGCGGGCACGCGAAGCCCAGCCCGACGCGGTACGGCCGGCACCCGCGGGCGACTCCCGGTTCCCGCACGCGGGCACGCCGGCCTTCACGAAGGCCTACGCTGACGCGCAGGCGGGAGGCGGCGTCGCGATCGCCGTCGAAGGCGCGGAGGAGCATCACCGGCTGGCGCGCGAGGTCGCGGGACAGTGCGCGGTCCTGCTGAAGAACGACGGCGTGCTGCCGCTCACCCCCTCCGCCTCCGTGGCGGTCGTCGGCGAGCTCGCCCGCACCCCCCGCTACCAGGGCGCGGGCAGCTCGCAGATCATCCCCACCAGGCTCGACGACGCGCTGACCGAGCTGCGCGCCCTCGCCCGGACCGACCTCCCCTTCGCCCCCGGCTACCGCCTCGACGGGGGCGAACCCGACCAGGCGCTCCTGGACGAGGCGCGTGCTGTGGCGGAGGCGGCCGACGTCACCGTGGTCTTCCTCGGCCTGCCCGAGGGCGAGGAGTCGGAAGGCTACGACCGCACCCACCTCGACCTGCCCGCGGGCCAGCGCGCGGTGCTCGACGCGGTGACCGCCACGGCCACCAGGACGGTCGTCGTGCTGTCCAACGGCGGCGTGGTGGCGGTGTCGGAGTGGGACGCGAACGTGGCCGCGATCCTGGAGGGCTGGCTGCTCGGCCAGGCGGGCGGCGGTGCCGTCGCCGACATCCTGTTCGGCGTCGTCAACCCGTCGGGACGGCTCGCCGAGACGATCCCGCTGCGCCTGGAGGACACTCCCAGCTATCTGAACTTCCCCGGCGACCCAGACGAGGTGAGGTACGGCGAAGGCGTCTTCGTCGGCTACCGCTACCACGACGCCGTCAACGGCGAGGTCAGCTACCCGTTCGGCCACGGCCTGTCCTACACGAGCTTCGCCTACTCCGATCTCGCGGTCTCGGTGCGGGGAACCGACGAGGAGATCGAGGTCGAGGTCGCGGCGCTCGTCACCAACACGGGCGGCAGGCACGGGCGCGAGGTGGCGCAGCTGTACGTGTCGGCGCCGAGCGCGACGGTGCGGCGACCGGTGCGCGAGCTGCGCGGGTTCACGAAGGTCGCCCTTGAGCCGGGGGAGAGCGCAGAGGTCCGCTTCACCCTGACGTACCGTGACTTCTCCTTCTTCGACGTCGTCGGGGGCCGGTGGGTGGCCGAGCCGGGCACGGCGCGCGTCCACGTGGGCGCCTCCTCCAGGGACCTGCGGCTGTCGGCCGAGGTCACGCTGGACGTGGCGGGCAGGCGCCCGGTGCTCACGCCCGACTCGCCCCTCGGCGACTGGTTCGCCGACGCGGCCGGCCGTACGGCGCTGCTGGGCTGGATGCGGGAGCCCTCGCGCTTCCTCACCGACGACTACGTCAAGACGATCGGCTCGATCCCGCTGAACCGGCTGGCCAGGTTCCCCGGCTCGAAGATCGACCCCGACGGCCTCGACGAGCTGGCGGCGAGGGTGCGCGATGATCGACCGTGAACGCCTGGTGCGCGGACACAACGTCGTCGTGACCGCGTGGCACCCCTCGTCCACGCTCAGCGTGGGCAACGGCGACTTCGCCTTCAACGTGGACGTCACGGGGTTGCAGACCTTTCCCCGCGAGCACGAGCTGCTGCCGAGGCCGGCCATGGTGACCGACGAGCAGGGGGTCAGGCGGCTGCCGGTGCGGGAGTTCGATCTGGACGACTTCCCCGTTCCGCTGGGCACCCGGTCCACCTGGGGCTGGTACTCCACGGAGCCCGGCGGGCCGTACACGCTGGAGGAGGCTTCCACCGGCTACCGGACCAGGCGCGGCGAGGTGCGCTACCCCGATGGCCTCGGGCCGCGGCCGGAGGCGGCGGCCTGGCTGTACGCCAACCCGCGCAGGCTCGACCTCGGCAGGCTGGGCCTCGACTTCGCCGGCAGGCGAGTGGGGCTCGAGGATCTGGAGGCCACGCGGGTCGAGCTCGACCTGTGGACGGGGTGCGTGCACGCCCGCTTCGAGGTCTTCGGCAGCCCTGTCGAGGTGTGGACGGTCGTCCACCCCGGCCGTGACGTGGTGGCCACCAGGGTGGAGTCGCCGCTGCTGCGTGACGGGGGGCTACGGCTCAGGGTGTCCTTCCCCGAGCAGGGCGACCCGCTGGTGAAGGGCGAGCGGCTGGTCGAGAAGACCGTGTACGGCCGGGCGTCGGCCGAGCGGACGGTCGGCGACGCCCGCTACGTCGTGCGGGTGGCGACGGACGGCGAGGTCGGGCCCGAGCTCGTGATCGGCGCCCAGGGCCCCGCGCTCACCGCCACGGTCGCCTTCGGCACCACGCGCGCCGGCCGTCCGCCCGCCTTCGAGGAGGTCCGGGAGTCGGCCGCCGCGCACTGGCGCGACTTCTGGTCCCGCGGCGCCGCCGTCACCTTCGAGGGCAGCGCCGACCCACGCGCGCACGAGCTGGAGCGCAGGATCATCCTGTCGAGGTACCTCACCGCCGTCCACTGCGCGGGAGTGATGCCGCCGCAGGAGTCGGGGCTGGTCCACAACTCGTGGGGCGGCAAGTTCCACCTGGAGATGCACTGGTGGCACGCCGCGCACTTCGCCGTGTGGGGCAGGCCCGACCTGCTCGAAAGGAGCCTCGGCTGGTACGGGGAGATCCTGGGCGCGGCCCGTGGGACCGCGCGGCGGCAGGGTTACGCGGGAGCCAGATGGCCCAAGCAGGTCGGTCCGGACGGCCGCGAGTCGCCGAGCGACATCGGCGCGTTCATCATCTGGCAGCAGCCGCACCCCATCTACTACGCCGAGCTGCTCAGGCTGAACGGCGACGACCCCGGCGTGCTCGAGCGGTACAAGGAGATCGTCTTCGAGACCGCCGCTTTCATGGCCGACTTCGCCGAGGAGGACGGCGGCGCCTACCATCTGGGCCCTCCGGTCGTGCCCGCGCAGGAGACCTACTACCCGGGCAGGGCCCGCACCGCCGACCCGACGTTCGAGCTGGCCTACTGGCACTGGGCGCTGGGCGTCGCGCAGCGCTGGAGGGAGCGGCTCGGCATGGACAGAAGCCCCGAGTGGGACGCCGTCATCAACGACCTGGCCAGGCCGACGGTGCGCGACGGGGTCTACGCGGCGGTGGCCGTCGAGCCGTACACGGTCACCGACGACCATCCCTCGATGCTGATGGCGCTCGGCTTCGTGCCGTGGACCCCGCTGATCGATCGGGAGACGATGGCCGCGACCTACGACGACGTGCTCGCGCGCTGGGACTTCTCCAGCACCTGGGGCTGGGACTACCCGGTGCTCGCCATGTGCGCCGCCAAGCTCGGACGGCCCGCGGCGGCGGTCGACGCCCTGCTCATGGACACCTACAAGAACCACACGCCGGCCGGCGGGCACGTGCCGCAGTTCCCCGGAGGGCTGAGCGTCTACCTGCCCGCCAACGGCGGCCTGCTCGCCGCCGTGGCGATGATGGTGAAGGAGGACGGCTTTCCACGCGACGGCACCTGGCGGGTGCTCCACGAGGGGTTCGGCGGCTTCCCCGCCGACGCGGCGCCCTGTGCCCCCGCACAGTAGGCTCCCCGCCATGGCGTACCCGTTGATGGCACGGCTCGCCACCGAGCTGTTGCGGGACGTGCCTGGACTGACCGACAGGGTCTTCGCCGCCATCGTGGCCGAGGACGAGACCTACGCCACCCTCGCGCCCGAACGGCTGGCCGAGGTCAAGGAGCACAACAGGCGCAACATCCTGGCGCAGCTCACGGACCTGATCGAGCAGCGCCCGCCGTGCACGGAGGCGTCGAGGGAGACCGCCCGGCTGCGCGCGGCGCAGGGCTTCCCGCTCGGCGCGCTGCTGCACGCCTACAGGATCGGGTTCAGGGTGCTCTGGGAGAGCCTGGTCGAGCGGGCCACGGCCGACCCCGGCTACCCGGTGGACACGCTGGCCACCTCGATGACCACGATCTGGACGCTCGTCGACGCCTACTCGGTGGCCGTGACCGAGAGCTACAGAGAGACCATGGTCGAGCTGACCAGGCACGACGAGAGGCAGCGGCTCGTCCTGCTCGACGTGCTCATCGAGGGAAGGGTGAACGACTGGACGGCGCTCGACGGCAGCGCGCAGGCGCTCGGCCTGCCGGCCAGGGGCCCCTACCTGTGCGTGGTGGCCGACCTGGGCACCACGATGCCGAGGGGGAGCGCGTGGCGGCTGCGCACCGACGACCAGGTGGGCGTGCTGTCGGCGCGCTCGTTCGAGGGGCTGAAGGGCAGGGTGGGGGTCAGCCCGCCGTACGAGCGGCTGACCGAGACGGCGGCGGCGCTGCGGCTGGCCATGCTGGCGCGGGCCAGCCTGCCCGAGGGCGTCGCGGGCGTGGCGACCGTGGACGCACGGCCCGTCGGCGCGCTCCTTGCCGCCAGCCCTGACCTGGCCGAACGGCTGGCCGGCACCGTCCTGGGGCCGCTGCTCGGCAGGCGTGACACCACCCGGCTGCTGGAGGCGCTCGAGACGTGGCTGGAGACCGGCGAGTCCACCGCCGACCTCGCCAGGCGCCTGTACTGCCACCGCAACACCGTGCGCAACAGGCTGGACAGGGTCGAGCAGCTCACCGGCAGGTCGCTGGAGCGTCCCGAAGACGTGGCGGCCCTGTACACGGGCGTGCTCGCGCTGCGGCTGAGCGGTTGTGCCGCCGCACAATAGGGCGGCCGGAAGCGGCGTCGCGCGCCTAGTGACTCCAGAACATCATTTCAGCAGGATCTGGGGCATACCCACGTCCACCGACCGAGGCGCGTCTGATGATCGTTGACACCAGGTACGGCAAGCTGCGCGGGCGGATCGAGGGCGACGTCGCGGTCTTCCGCGGCGTGCCGTACGCGGCGCCGCCCTTCGGCGACCTGCGCTTTCGCGCGCCCCAGCGGCCCGAGCCCTGGGAGGGGGTGCGGGACGCGCTGGAGGACGGCCCGACCGCGCCCAAGCGCCCCTACCCGCCGCCGCTCGACGCGATCCTCCCCGAGGTCCGGATCGAGGGCGAGGACTGCCTCAACCTGAACGTCTGGACCCCCGACCTTTCCGGGCGGCGGCCGGTCATGGTGTGGGTGCACGGCGGGTCCAACCGCAACGGCTCCAACTCCGTGCCCGTCTACGACGGCGGCGCGTTCGCCCGCAGCGGCGTCGTGCTGGTGTCGATCAACTACCGGCTGGGCGTGGAGGGGTTCTGCAGCTTTCCCGACGCGCCGGAGAACCGCGGCCTGCTCGACCAGGTGGCGGCGCTGGAGTGGGTGCGCGACAACATCGCGGCGTTCGGCGGGGACCCCGGCAACGTGACGCTGTTCGGCGAGTCGGCGGGGGCGATCGACATCGCGGCGCTGCTGGCCGCGCCGTCGGTCGCCGGGCTGTTCAGCCGCGCGATTCTGCAGAGCGGCCCGCCCGCGGCCGGCACCCGGGAGGAGGCCAGGAAGACCACCGCGATGATCGCCAAACGGCTCGGCGTGCCTGCCACGGCCGCCGCCTTCGCCGCCGTCGACCCCGAGCGGCTGCTCGACGCGCAGGTGGAGGTGGCGCGCAAGAGCTCGCTGATGGGCGGGCCAGGGTTCGGCCCCGTGCTGGACGGCGAGCTGCTCACCGGGCTCGACCTCGACCCGGACAAGCCAGTGATCTTCGGGCAGACCAGCGAGGAGTACCGGCTCTGGTTCGTGCCGACGGGCCTGGCCGCCCGGCTCAAGCCGTACATGGTGCGATTGGCGCTGCTGAAGCTGCGGGTGCGCGGCGGGGTGCTCAAGGGCTACCGGGCGCTGCACCCGCGGCTGTCGCCCGGCGAGGCCTTCGGCCTGCTCCTGACCGACCACCTGCTGCGCGTGCCGCTCAGGAAGCTGGCCGAGACCCGGCCCGAGGGCCGCACCTGGCTGTACGAGTTCGCCTGGCGCTCGCCGGCCCACGAGCTCGGGGCCGCGCACGCGATGGAGCTGCCCTTCGTGTTCGCCACGACGGACACGCCCGAGGCGCAGCTCATGACCGGACGCGAGACGCCGTCCTCGCTGACCGACGCCATGCACGGGGCGTGGGTGCGCTTCGCCGAGACCGGCGACCCCGGATGGCCCTCCTGGTCCGAGCCGGCCAGGCCGACGATGGTGTTCGACGAGGACAGCCGCGTGGTCGGGGACCACGCGGCCGACGTGCACGCGCTGTGGAGGCGATGAGATGCGTTACAGGGACCCCGACCTCTCGGTCGAGGAGCGGGTCGCCGACCTCCTGCCCAGGATGACGCTGGAGGAGAAGGCAGGGCTCATGTTCCACACGCTCGCGGTCATCGGCGACTATCCCGACGGCGCCCACTTCCCCTCGCTGGAGGAGATGGTCGGCGAGCGGCACATGAACCACTTCAACCTGTACGGCACGCACGCCGCCGGTGACATCGCCCGCTGGCACAACCTGCTGCAGGAACGGGCAAGGGCCACCAGGCTCGGCATCCCCGTGACGCTGTCGACCGACCCCAGGCACGCCTTCACCCAGAGCGCGGCCGCGTCGATGCGGGCGGGCGCGTTCTCGCAGTGGCCCGAGCCGCTCGGCCTGGCCGCGATCGGCGACGCCGCCCTGGTGCGCAGGCACGCCGACATCGTGCGCAGGGAGTACTGCGCGGTGGGCATCAGGGTCGCTCTGCACCCGCAGATCGACCTGGCCACCGAGCCTCGCTGGTCGCGCATCTCCGGCACGTTCGGTGAGGACGCCGCGCTCACCTCCACACTGGTCACCGCCTACCTGGAGGGTCTGCGCGGCGGGCCGCACCTCGGCCCGCGCAGCGTGGCGGCGATGGTGAAGCACTTCCCCGGCGGCGGCCCGCAGAAGGCCGGTCTCGACCCGCACTACGCCGACGGCCGCGAGCAGGTGTATCCGGGTGGCAGGTTCGACCACCACCTGGAGCCGTTCCGCGCCGCGCTGGCGGCGGGCGCGACCCAGGTCATGCCCTACTACGGCATGCCGGTCGGCACCGACTACGAGGAGGTCGGCTTCGGCTTCAACCGCGGCGTCGTCACCGGGCTGCTCAGGGAGCGGCTCGGGTTCGACGGCATCGTCTGCACCGACTGGACGCTGGTCACCGACAGGGTCGTCTTCGGCGAGGCGGTGCCGGCGCGGGCCTGGGGCGTGGAACACCTGAGTCCCGCGGAGCGCGCGCTGAAGATCATCGAAGCGGGCGCCGACCAGCTCGGCGGCGAGCACTGCACAGAGCTGGTCGTCGAGCTGGTCAGGAGCGGCAGGGTCGGCGAGGACAGGATCGACGCCTCGGTACGGCGGTTGCTGCGCGAGAAGTTCACGCTCGGCCTGTTCGACCACCCCTACGTGGACCCGGACGCGGCCGAGGAGATCGTCGGCAACGCCGTCTACCGGGCGGAGGGCGCGGAGGCGCAGCGCGCCGCCGCGACGCTGCTCAAGGGGCCGCTCCCGACCGGCGGGGCGAGCAAGGTCTACGCCGAGGGGCTGGCGGCCGACCTCGCGTCATGGGGTGTGGAGGCGGCCGGGAGTCCCGGCGCGGCCGACCTGGCGGTGCTCAGGCTCGACGCACCGTACGAGCGGCGCTCCGGCTGGTACGAGTCGCTGTTCCGCGGCGGCCGGCTGGACTTCCCCGCGGAGCGGCTGGCCGAGATCCTGGCGCTGCTCGACGCGGTGCCGACCGTGGTCGTGATCGACCTGGACCGGCCCGCGGTCATCCCCGAGATCGCCGAGCGGGCGGCCGCGCTGGTGGCGGTCTACGGAGCAGGCGACGACGCCGTGCTCGACGTCGTCTTCGGGCGGGCCACACCGAGGGGGCGCCTGCCGTTCCAGCTTCCGCGCTCGATGGCGGAGGTGGAGGCGGGCCGCCCTGACGTGCCCCAGGAGAGCACGGATCCGCTGTTCCCCTTCGGCGCGGGCCTGTAGAGGTACCGGAGAGGGACGCCCCGCCCTCCCCGGTACCGGTCCTAACCGGGGACGGGCGCGATCAGCGTGCCCGCGAACGCCCTCCTGAGCACCCCCGCCCGCATCTCGTGCACCAGCGTGGCGGACACGGTGCCGGGCGCCATCCAGCCGCCGTGCGGATGGGCGAGCAGCCGTACGGCGGCCGCCGCCACGCCCGCCTTGTGCAGCCTGGCCAGGTACCGCTCCCCGTGCGCCCGCACCGGGTCGTGCTCGCACACCACCAGGACGGCGGGCGGCAGCCCCGACAGGTCGGGGGCGTGCAGCGGTGAGACGTAGGGATCGCGCGGATCGCCGTCGGCGCCCAGGTAGTAGGCGGCGAACCGCAGCAGGTCCTCGCTCGTCAGGTTCGCGAGCCCGCCGTCCTCCTTGTTGCCCTCGGGCGTGAGGTCGAGCGCGGGCGCGTCGAGCTGCTGGAAGATCGGCAGGGGCAGCCCCCTGTCCCTGAGCAGGAGGCAGAGCGCGGCCGTCAGGTTGCCGCCCGCGCTGGCGCCGCCGAGCGCGACCCTGCGCGCGTCGAGCCCGAGCTCGCTCGCGTGGTCGAGCAGCCACAGGTAGGCCGCCAGGCAGTCCTCCAGCGGGATCGGGTAGGGGTGCTCGGGAGCCAGCCGGTAGTCCACCGACGCCACCGCGCACGGCACCAGGCTCGCCAGCGGGCCGCACTCGACCTCACCGGTGTCGATGTCGCCCTTGAACCAGCCGCCGCCGTGCAGGAACACCAGCAGCGGAGCGGGCTCGGCCAGGCCCTTCGGCCTGGTCAGCCTGACGGTGATCTCGCCGCCCTCGACCGGCACCCTGTGCTCGTCCACCAGGAGCGAGGGGTCGTGCGGCGGCGCGAGCAGCATCATCGTCGCGTTGGACCCGCGGCGCTGCGCGTCGAGGTCGTCGGGAGCGGCGGGTGGTAGACCGGCCGCGAGCGCGGCCAGCCTGGCGTAGACGTGGAGAAGCGGCGGATCGAGGTGCATGGGGGTGCTCCCGTCGTGGTTCACCGGCCGAGGGGGGTTCCCACGGCCGCCAGGTCGCTCTCCAGCGACCTGGCGTAGGACTCGATGGCGTCGACCAGATCGACCTCGTCGGGGTCGAGCAGCCACTGGGTGGCCAGCCCGTCGAGGGTGGCCAGGATCTCCGCCGCCTTGCGGGCGGGCACGATGTCGGCCCTGATCTCGCCGCGCTCCTGGCCGACCGCGAGCGCGTCGGCGAGAAGCGCGCGCATCTCCCTGTAGCGGTCGCGGAAGAATGCGTGGGCGGGGTCGCCCTCGTCCAGGTTCTCGGCGAGCAGCACGGCGAAGAGTTTGGTCAGCCCGCGTTCCGCCCTGTTCCTGTGGGCGTAGGCGGGCATCTCACGGATGGTGCCGAGCCCCCCGATCGAGGTCACCTCGCGCGCGTAGTCCATGCTGCGCGAGTCACGCCACTCGATCACCGCTCTGAGCAGGCCTTCCTTGTTGCGGAAATGGTAAAGGAGGCCGGGCTCCGTGATGCCGACGCGGGCCGCGATCTCCGTCATGCCGGTGCCGCGGAAGCCTTTTCTCGCGAACATCTCGGCGGCGACTCCCGCGATTTCCTCGCGTCGCCCCGAACCTCTTCTCTGTGCCATGTACGGCATCCTAGATTAATCACTTACTAAGTTGTAAGTAAGGAGCAGGTATGAGGGTTTCCCGCATCCGCGCCGAGCATCTCGACGAGCCGTTCGGGATCGGCGTGCCCGACCCGAGGCTGTCGTGGGCCACCGAGGTGGAGGGTCCGTGGCGGCAGACCGCCTACGAGGTCGAGGCGCGGGGCGAGCGGGTGGCGGTCGAGTCTGACGCGTCGGTGCTCGTGCCGTGGCCGTTCGCGCCGCTGGCGTCGAGGGAGCGGGTGACCGTACGGGTGCGCGTGCGCGGAGGGCACGGCTGGTCGGCGTGGAGCGATCCCCAGGTCGTGGAGGCAGGACTGCTGTCCGCGCGGGACTGGTCGGCGCGGTTCGTCGCTCCCGGAGCGGGGCGGGACCTGCTGAGGTGCGAGTTCGACGCCCGGCCTGGCCTGACGCGTGCCCGCCTCTACGTCACCGCGCTCGGCGTCTACGAGGTGGAGCTCAACGGCGAGCGGGTCGGCGCCGACGTGCTCGCGCCCGGCTGGACCAGCTACGGGCACCGGCTGCGCTACCAGACCTTCGACGTGACGGACCTGCTGGCGGAGGGGCGCAACGCGATCGGCGCGATGCTCGGCGAGGGCTGGTACAAGGGCCGTATCGGCTTCGCAGGAGGGAAGGCCGGCTACGGCGACACGGTGGCGCTGCTGGCCCAGCTCGAGCTCGTCCACCCCGGCGGAGAGGTCGAGCGGGTGGTGACGGGCGCGGACTGGCTGGCCGCGAGCGGGCCGATCACCTTCAGCGGCATCTACGACGGGGAGGTCCACGATGCCAGGCGGGAGCGCGACGGCTGGTCGAAGCCGGGGCACGACACCGAGGGCTGGGCCCCCGCCGAGCTCGTCGAGCGCGACCTGGCCACCCTGACCGCGCCCACGGGCCCCGCCGTCCGCCGCGTCGAGACGCTCGCCGGCGAGCGCGACGGCGTGATCGTCGACTTCGGCCAGAACCTCGTCGGCCGCCTCAGGATCACCGCCGAGGGACGCGCGGGCGAGCGGGTCGTGCTCAGGCACGCCGAGGTGCTGGAGAACGGCGAGCTGTGCACGCGCCCGCTGCGGACCGCCGCGTCCGTCGACACCTACACGCTGCGCGGCGGCGGCCAGGAGACGTGGGAGCCGCGCTTCACCTTCCACGGCTTCCGCTACGCCTCCGTCGAAGGCCCCGTCACCGACGTGCGCGCGGCCGTCTGCCACACCGACATGGCGCGCACGGGCTGGTTCGAGTGCTCGGACCCGCTGCTCAACCGCCTGCACGAGAACGTCGTGTGGAGCATGCGCGGCAACTTCCTCGACCTGCCGACCGACTGCCCGCAGCGCGACGAACGCCTCGGCTGGACCGGTGACCTGCAGGTCTTCGCGCCCACCGCGGCCTTCCTCTACGACTGCGCGGGACCGCTCACCTCGTGGCTCGCCGACCTGGCCGCCGAGCAGGCCGAGGACGGCGCGCTGCCGGTCGTCGTGCCGAACGCGCTCGGCCCGAAGGCCGTCTTCGCCGCCGCGGGCTGGTGCGACGCCGCCGTCATCGTGCCGTGGACGCTGTACGAGAGGTACGGCGACGCCGGCATCCTCCAGACCCGGTTCGACAGCATGCGCCGCTGGGTCGACCACGTGGCGGCCCTGGGCGAGGACTACACGAACGGCTACCAGTTCGGCGACTGGCTCGACCCCTCCGCGCCGCCCGACAGGCCCGGCGACGGCAGGACACCCAAGCGGCTGGTCGCCGCTGCCTACCACGTCCGCTCCGCCGATCTGGTCGCCATGGCCGCCGACGTGCTCGGCCGCGACGCCGAGCAGGACCGCTTCGCCACCATGGCGGCCAGGGCGCGCGAGGCCTTCGTCCAGGAGTTCGTCACCGAGGAGGGGCGTATCCTCGGCGACTCGGCCACGGGCTACGCGCTGGCCATCCGCTTCGGCCTGCTGCCCACCAGGGGGCAGCGCGACCGGGCCGGGGCGCGGCTCGCCGCGCTCGTCGAGCGGGAAGGGCACAGGATCCCCACCGGCTTCCTCGGCACGCCGCTGCTGTGCGACGCGCTCGCCGACACCGGCCATCTGGACACCGCCTACCGGCTGCTCACCCAGCGGGAGTGCCCGTCGTGGCTGTACCCCGTCACCATGGGGGCCACCACCGTATGGGAGCGCTGGGACAGCATGCTCCCCGACGGGTCGGTCAACCCAGGCGAGATGACCTCCTTCAACCACTACGCGCTCGGGGCGGTCGCCGACTGGATGCACAGGACCGTCGCGGGGCTGGCCCCCGCGGCGCCCGGCTACCGTAGGCTCGCGGTGGCCCCGCGGCCAGGGGGCGGGCTGACGTGGGCGAGGGCCCGGCTGCGCACGCCGTACGGCATGGCGGAGACGGGCTGGTCGCTGGACGGCGGGCGGCTGGTCGTGGAGGCCGTGGTCCCGCCGAACACGACGGCGCTGGTCACCCTGCCGGGCCGGGCGCCCGTCGAGGTCGGCTCGGGACACCACCGCTGGTGAGCGGGCGCGGGGTGCTCCGCGTGGTCAGGAGGAGGCGCGCTTGTCCTCGACGTGGACGATCGTCAGCTCGTGCCCGTCCTGGTCGCGCTTGCCCCGCCCGAACAGCCCGACCGTGAGGTCGTCGCGGGCGTCGAGCTCGTCCTCCGCGACGTAGGTGAGGATGTCGGGGTGGTGGCTCGTCACGGCCCACCCCGGCGCGTCGTCGAGGTCGATCGTGGTGAAGTTGCCCGCGGGTGTGCCCGCCTGCACGGGGCCGTACCGGCTCAGCAGCTCCTTCGCCTGCTCGGCGAGGTCGTCGGCGGGCTCCATCAGGATCACGCAGGTGCCGTTGGCGAACAGCGCCCAGGACTTGGCGGGGTGCAGGAGCTGCCGCCAGGTCGTGATCACGCTCTCGTGGGTCATGGCGAGCCACACTAGCGATCACCTCCGACAGATTTGATCTAGGAGGCGCCGAGCAGCCGCTCCTCGGCGGCGACCTTCGCGTCGTAGGCGGACCGGGCGGCCGCGATGTGGTTCTGGTGCTCCTCGGTCCAGACGACCAGCGTCTTGATCGCCTCGTGCAGGGTGGTGCCGAGCGGGGTGAGGGCGTAGTCGACGCGCGGCGGGACCACGGGATGGACCGTCCGCTGGACGAGGCCGTCGCGTTCGAGCTGCCGCAGCGTCACGGTCAGCATGCGCTGGCTCACGCCGTCGATCTCGCGGCGGAGCTCGGTGAAGCGCATGGTGCGGCGTTCCAGAAGGGCGATCACGAGCAGCGACCACTTGTCGGCGATCCTGTCGAGGATCTGACGGACCTCGCAGTCGGCCCGCGTGTCCCACTGGATCACCTCGTCGTCCATGGTTCCGCAGCAGTAACTCGGTGCCTTTGAAGTGCCGTCTTCCATGGTTTCCCATGGTGACGCATGATGCTCTCGGTTACAAGAAGGAACCGACATACCTTTCCATACCTAGGGGTTCGTCATGTCTGCCGTCATTCCGTCGCCTCCGCTCGAGCGGATGACACCGCGCGCGTGGGGCATGCTCTTCGTCCTGTGCGGCGCGATCTTCCTTGAAGGCATCAACGTCGCCATGCTCAACGTGGCCCTGCCCGCGATCAGGACCGACCTCGGCCTGTCCACCGGCGAGCTGCAGTGGGTGATGAGCGCCTACGTGCTCGGCTACGGCGGGTTCATGCTGCTGGGCGGGAGAGCCGCCGACCTGTTCGGGCGGCGCAGGATGTTCCTGTCGTGGCTCGCGGTCTTCCTCGTGGTCTCCGCGGTGGGCGGCATGGCCGCCGAGGGGTGGATGCTCATCGCGGCCCGGTTCGTCGCGGGGGTAGCGGCGGCGGTGATGACGCCGGCCGGCTTGTCGATCATCACGACCAGCTTCGAGGAGGGCAGGCAGCGCAACCAGGCGCTGCTGGTCTACTCGGGCACCGCGGCCGGCGGGTTCTCGCTCGGGCTGGTGCTCGGCGGCCTGCTCGCCGAGGTCGACTGGCGGTGGGTGCTGTTCGCGCCTGCCCTGCTGGCGCTGGTGATCCTCGTGGCGGCGGTGCCGATGATCCCGAAGGCCGACCAGCGCAGGCCGCAGGGGCAGCGGGTCGACCTGGCTGGAGCGGTCACGGTCACCGGCGCGATCATGCTGCTGGTCGTCGGCGTCGAGCGCGCCACCCACGTGGGTCCCGGCATGACGGCGGCCACGATCGCCGCGGGGCTGGCGCTGTTCGCGGCCTTCATCGTGATCGAGCGCAGATCCCCCCACCCTCTCGTACGGCTCGGTATCTTCCGCTCGGGGCCGCTGCTGCGCGCCAACCTCGCCGGGCTGCTGTTCTCGGCCGGGTTCTTCGGCTTCCAGTTCGTCGCCGTGCTCTACCTGCAGGAGCTGCGCGGCTGGACCTCGCTCGAGACGAGCCTGGCCATGCTGGCCATCGGCGCCGACGCCGTCCTCGCGCCGACCCTGACGCCCAGGCTGGTCAACCGCTTCGGCAACGCCAAGGTCATCCTGTACGGCCTGCTGCTCGCCGCGCTGTCCTACGCGCTGTTCCTGCCCGTCGGCATGGACTGGACCTACGCCGCCATGTTCCCCACGATGATCATCCTCGGTGTGGCGTTCGCGCTCGCCTACGGCCCGCTGACGATCGTCGCCACCGACGGCATCGACGAGAGCGAGCAGGGACTCGCCGGCGGCCTGCTCTACACCTCCTTCCAGTTCGGGGCCGCGCTCGGCCTGGCCGCCACCACCGCCGTCATCGTCACCTCGCAGGACCTCGCCGACAGCTACAGATCCGCCCTCGTCGTGCCGCTCGTCGCGGCAGGGCTGGCCGCCGCGGTCAGCGCCTTCGGACTCAGGAAGGGAAGCACCCGATGACCACCGCCTTCACCGACATCGAGCAGGAGTTCAACGCCTTCGTCGGCTCGATCGTGTACTCCACCATGGTCACGGTCGACGCCGCCAACCGGCCGCGCACCCGCGTGCTCATCCCCGTCTGGGAGAACGTCGACGGTCAGCCCCTCGGCTGGCTGGCCACCCACAAGACGCCCGTCAAGGCCGCCCACCTGGCGGGGAACCCGAACACGAGCTTCTCCTACTGGTCGCGAGGCAACGACTCCGTCGCCGTCGACGCCGTCGCCGCGTGGGCCGACGACCTGGAGACCAAACGTCACGTGTGGGATCTGTACCGCAGGACCAGTCCCAGGGGAGCGGGCTACGACCTGGGGAACTTCTGGCGCTCGCCGTCCGACCCGAAGCTGCACGTCCTGCGGCTGGAGCCGTACAGAATCCAGGTCATCCGCGGCATGGACCTGCGCGGCAGGATCTGGCGGAAGAGCCCCGCGCTGACCTAGCGCGCGGGTCCTCCACGACCGCCCGGGCCCCGTGGTGCGGGCCGCGGGCCTGGGTTCCTCGGGCACGTCGACCCGAGCCCCGTGCGCCCGGGCCGGGGGCCTGGGTTCCTCGGGATCCCAGGGGATGCGGGCCGGAGCCCTGGTGCACGTCGCGCGGGCCGCGTGGGCGTCAGCCCGAGACGCCCACGAGGAAGGCGACGGGAACCAGCGCGACGGTCAGCACGAGGGCCCACCACTTCGGGGCGGAGGCCTCCCTGAGGACCGTGACGCCGAGAGGGACCAGCGCGACGGCCAGGCCGAGCAGGGCGACCAGGGAGATCGGGTCGCTGCTGCCCTTGAGGACGCCCAGCGGCAGCCCGGCCGCCAGGGCGAGGGCCACGCAGCGGACGACGCCCGCCGCGCCCGCGCCGAACGCCTTCGCCCGGAAGGCGCCGACGGCCAGCACGATCCAGCCGGTCATGATGCAGACGTTGACGGCCTTGAAGACGTGGAAGGCGCCGTAGGTGGTCGCGACCGCCTTCTGGGCGGCGGGCAGGCCCAGCGCGTCGACCAGCTGAAAGGCGAGGTGGCTGACACCGGCGTGGAAGACCCGGCCGAACAGGCCGAGGATCACCAGGGCGGCCCCCCAGCGGGCCCAGCCGGGGTGGGCCGTGCCGATCCTGCGGGCCACGGAGGTGACCGCGGGCCACAGCAGCACGGTCCCTGCGGAGAACAGGCTGTAGGAGAGGACCATCCGGCCCGGCTCGGCGGCGTAGGCGGCGAGCTGGCCGGGGAAGAAATCGGTCTCGCCGAGCCGCGCGAGCACGCCGGCGATGAGCAGCGCCGGCCCGAGCAGGAGGCCGGCGGCCTCGACCCAGGGACCGGGGAGCGTCGGACGGGCGGTGTGGTCGGTCGTCGTCATGGTGGATATTGAATCGGCGCAGGCAGCGGGGCACAGGGGCGCTAGGACGAGAGTCGGGGGTAGACCTGGCACTACCCCGCGGTCCTAGGCCGAAAGTCCGACGGCGGGATCGGTCCGGTGGCCAATGCCCTGGCGGGCGCGGGCACGTAGCGTCCACGGCTATGACGTTTCTCGTAACAGGCGCGACCGGCAAGGCCGGCCGGCACGTGGTCGGCCACCTGCTGCGGGAGGGCGTGCGGGTCAGGGCGCTGACCCGCGACCCTTCGAGGGCGAACCTGCCCGAGCAGGTGGAGGTGGTCCGCGGTGACCTCACCGACCCCGCCACCCTCGGGCCCGCGCTGGACGGCGTGACCGGTGTGCACCTGCTGACCGTGGGCGGCGACGACTACGCCACCCTGACGACCGGCCCCGAGATCGTCGAGCTGGTCAGGAAGGCGGGCGTCCGGCGGGTCGCGCTGCTGTGGAACGGGCAGGTGGGCCCGGTGGAGAAGGCGTTCGAGTCGAGCGACCTTGAGTGGACCAGGCTGGAGGCCGTCGACTTCATGAGCAACACGCTCGGCTGGGCCGAGCACATCAGGACAGAGGGCGTCGTGCGGGAGCCGTTCGCGGACGTGCCCGGCGCCATCGTGCACGAGGCGGACGTCGGCGCGGTCTCCGCGAGGGTGCTGGTCGACGGCGGGCACGGCGGCAGGTCCTACACGCTGACGGGCCCCGAGACGTTCACGGCCCGCCAGCGGCTGCGGGCCATAGCCGACGCGCTCGGCAGGGACCTGGAGTTCGTCGAGCTGACCGAGGAGCAGGCGCGCGAACGCTGGCGGCAGGCGGGCTACGGCGAGGAGCTCATCGAACTGCTGGCGAACTGGCAGGGCAATCCGCCGCCGCAGTCGTACACGGTGGTGCCGACGGTCGAGGAGATCACCGGGCGCCCGCCGCGCACGTTCGCCACGTGGGTGGCCGAGCACGCGGCCCGATTCCGGCCGAACTAGTCGTCCAGGCCGCGGGCGCTCAGGGCCTCGCCCAGGGCGTCCGCGTGCCGCAGGGCGCTGACCACCAGGGGGACGGCGAACGCGCGCATGCTCCACGAGACGCCGCGCGCCCGCTGCGCCTCCCGCACCCTGGTGGCGAGCTCCGAGATGACAGGAACGCTGCGCACGGTCAGCGACAGCAGCAGCGAGACGCGGAACGGGTCGATCCCGAGGGCGCGCAGCGGGCCGAAGCAGCGCTCCAGGAAGGACATCATGTCCGCGAACCTGGTGGTGAGCGTGATCAGCCCCGCCAGGGCCACGGCGAGGACGACGCGCAGCGTGGAGGAGACCGCCCCGTAGAGGTCGACCAGCACGAACTGCATCACGAACAGCACCGCCGCGAACCAGCGCAGCGGTTTGATCTGCGCCCACGCGGCCGCGGGGCCCACCCCCGCGACGGCGTAGAGCAGCACGACCAGCGTCGTGAAGGCGCCGAGCGCGACGGGCGCGCCGAGCAGGAGCAGCGTCGTGCACAGCACGGCCAGGCCCAGCAGCTTCGCGCCCGCGGGCAGCCGGTGCAGAAGGGAATCGCCCGGCACGTAGAGCCCGATCAAGACATGAGCTTCCTGTAGTGGTCGATCGCCGCCTGCGGCGGAGAGTCGGCGACGACGCGGCCCTGGTCCAGCACGATGACGCGATCGAAGGAGTCCAGCAGGCCCAGGTCGTGGGTGACGACGACGACCTGCTGGGGAAGGCGGCCCAGCAGGTCGGCGACCTGGCGGGAGTGGCGCAGGTCCAGCAGCGTGGTCGGCTCGTCCATGATCAGAATCTGCGGGTCGAGCACCAGGACCGCGCACAGGGCCAGCAGCTGCTTCTGCCCGCCGGACAGCTGGTGGGCGGGATGGTCGGCGTGGTCGGCCAGGCCGTACCTGGCCAGGACCTCGCGCACCCGCTCCTCGACCTCGGCGCGGGACAGGCCCTTGCGGCGCAGCGAGAACGCGACGTCCTCCGCGACGGTCGGCATCACGATCTGCGCGTCGGGGTCGGTGAACAGGAACCCCACGTCGCGCCTGATGCGGGCGGCGTGGCGGCGCGTGTCGAGGCCGAGGACGGTGACCTCGCCCGAGGAGGGCAGGGCCAGGCCGTTGATCAGGCGGGCGAGCGTGCTCTTGCCCGAGCCGTTCGCGCCGACGACGCCGATCCTGCGCTCAGGCAGCGTCAGCGTCAGGTCGGACAGCACCTCGCGCTCGCCGAGCGTGACGTTGACACCGGTGAACTGGATCATTCACACCACCTCGAACAGGGCCGCGACGCCCATCCCGCCGCCGACCGCCGCGGTCGCCAGTCCCAGAGTCCCCGAGGGCGCGCCCGAACGCACGAGCCTGGTGAACAGCCTGGTCACCACCACCGCGCCGGTCGCGCCCCACGGGTGGCCGAGAGCGAGGGCGCCGCCGTCGGCGCAGACACGGTCCAGGTCGGCCTCCAGAGCGTCGGTCACCGCGAGGACCTGCGCGGCGAACGCCTCCACGATCTCCACTGCGGCGATCTCCTCCATGGTCACTCCGGTACGGCTGAGCACCCGCCGTACGGCGGGCACCGGACCCCAGCCGGGCAGCGCGGGGTCGCACCCGGTGACCGCGCCTGCCTTCAGCCGCAGCCCCGGCATCCCGGCACGCAGCCGCTCCGGCACGACGGCGACGGCCGCCGCGCCGTCGCTGATGGGCGAGGAGTTGCCCGCGGTGACCGTGCCGCCGGGCACGAAGGCGGCCGGCAGCCGCGCGAGCGTCTCCCTGCGCAGGGCGCGGGGCCGCTGGTCGGCGAGCCTGCCGTCGATCTCGACGAGCTCCTGGTCGAAGCGGGCGGCGACGGCTCTGGCGTGGCTGCGGTGGGCGTAGTCGTCCTGCCGCTCCCTCGGCACGCCGCGCGCGGTGGCGAGGGCTTCCGCGGCAGGCCCCATGTCGGGGTCGGGGTGGCCCGCCGGCGCGAACGGCGCCCGCTGGTACGGCTCGGCCGCGCCGCGCATCGTGCGCAGCGGCGCCGTCGACGCGCTCTCCACGCCACCGGCGATGACCAGGTCCGCCTCGCCCGCGCGTACCGCCTGCCCCGCCAGCAGGATCGCGGCCAGGCCGCTGCCGCACTGGCGGTCCACGGTGACACCGGGCACCTCGTGTCCCAGGCCCGCGGCGAGCGCCGACACGCGGGCGAGATTGCCGCCCGCGCCCATGCAGTTGCCGAGCACGACGTCGTCGACCCGCAGGTGCGGGACCTCTCCCGCGACCGCCGCGATCACGGGCGCGGCGAGCTGGTCGGCCGTCAACGACTTGTAGGCGTGTCCCGCGGTGCCGATGGGGGTACGGCGGGCCGCCACGACGACAGGCTGTTCGATCATCTCAGACGAGCCGCCTGATCTGGGGATCGCCGCCGGCCAGCCGGGCGGCGACCAGGCCGCGCGCGGGCTTGCCCGTGGGGGTGCGAGGCAGATCGCCCACCGCGTACCAGCGTCTCGGCCGCTGCGCCGCGTCGAGCCGGCCGCGCGCGACCGCTTCGAGCGCCGCACGCGGGGGCGGCGACCCCTCCAGCACCGCGGTCACGACCGAGCCGAGCTGGGGGTGTGGCGAACCGATGACCACGATGTCCCTGACGCCGGGCACGTCGCGCAGCACGGCCTCCACATCCTCGGGAACCACGGTCGCGCCACCGGTCTGGATCGCGCCGTCGCCGCGCCCGCGCAGCCGCAGCGGCCGCCCAGGCTCGTACGGCTCGGCGAGGTCGCCGACGCTCATCCAGCCCGCGCCGTCCGTCTTCATCGGGCCCTTCGCCCCCGCCACGTACCCTTCGGCCAGCCACGGCGACCGGGCCCACACCTCGCCGTCGCGTACCTGGATCTCGACCTCGGGAAAGGGCCGCAACCCTGTGCCGTCGGCGTCGGCGGCGACGAACGACATCTCCGTCGCGCCGTAGTACGACACGACCCTGACACCGGCGCGCGCGGCCATCTCGCGCGCGTGGGGAGGCAGCGCCGCGCCGCCGACCATCGCGGTGCGCAGCGGGCCGCCGACCTCCTCCAGCACGTCGAGCACGGCGGGCAGCCGGTGGGGGACGAGATGGACGACCGTGGCCCGCCTGAGCTGGACGGTCAGCGAGCCGGGTGACCACCGTCCTGGGACGACGACCGTCGCCCCGGCCGCCAGCGCGTGGACGGCGGCGAAGCCGTACAGAGAGGAGACCAGCGGGCCGGGCACCAGCACCACGTCGTCGGCGCCGATGCCCGCCAGGGCGCTGACGTGCGGGAAAGAACCCGCCCACGACCTGCGGGTACGCACCACGGCGCGGGGGCTTCCTGTGCTGCCCGAGGTCAGGCACGCCCACACCAGGTCGTCGCCGTCGGGCTCCACGGTGATCCCCGGGGTGATTTCCGCGGTGCCCCCCGCGGCCCCGGTGGCCGGCAGGGGCGTGTCGACGTGCAGGTCGACGGGGAGCGTGGCCGCCACCCTCGCGCGCTGGTCCCCGTCGCACAGCAACGGCGTGGCGCCCGCCAGGTCGGCGGCGAGCACGGCGACGAGCTGGTCGACGGGGTCGCTCAGGGTGATCGCGACCAGTCCCTTGCCCTTGACAGGAAGGGGCCTGGCGAGCACTTCCCGCCAGAGCTCGGCGTAGGTGAGGGAACCTCCTGGGCCGCACAGCGCCGGCTGGTGAGGGCGTTCGAGAGCATGGCGCTGGACCTGTGCGGCGACGGGCATGCTGAGCTCAACCGGCCTTGACGCGCTCGCGGTGGACGGCGGGGATCGCGTCGGGGTAGGCCCGCTGTGTGCCGCGTGTCACGATCGACGCGAGAATCGCCTTGGCCACGTCGCCGGGCACGAACGTCAGGCTGAGCAGCGCCGCCTTGCTGAGCGGCAGCCCCGTGATGGCGGCCTGGACCGGGATGCCGAACAGGTAGATCACGCCGACGCCGCCCGCGAGGCACGCGACGAGCAGCCGGAAGATGCCGGGCGACCTGCCGCCGCGCTCGACGATCCACCCGGTGAGGGCCGCCCCTGGAATCCACCCGAGCAGGAAGCCCACCGAGGGGCTGGTGAACACGCCGAGCCCGCCGCGACCGCCCGCCAGCAGCGGCAGGCCCGCGGCCACCAGCAGGATCAGCACCGCGACCGCGAGAGCGCCGCGCCACGACCCGAGGATCGCTCCCGCGAGCATCACGCCGAACGTCTGCAGCGTGATGGGGACGGCGTTGCCGAAGACGTTGAGCGCGCCCGGCAGACCGAGGACGGCGATCAGCGCGGCGAACACGCTGATCCTGGCGAGGTCCCCGGTCGGGAACCTGCGGCGGCTGGGGGATTCATTCATCATGCGTCTGATCCCACACCAGGACGTCTGGGTTCAAGCATGGAGAGATCCCACAACATTCTTGGTGTTCGTCTGAGCAACAAGGACGTGACAACGGTACCTGGCCCACTGACATGCGTGGTTTCCTCCGGCGTGGGTAGTTGCAGGGTCCCGTCGTCTGGAGGTGTCGCCGTCATGTCCGAACCGAACGGACTCGTCGAGTCCCTCAGGGAGCGCATTGGCAAGGAAGCGGACTCCCAGGCGCACCGGGCCGCGCGGGGCATCCGCCAGTGGGCCGACGAACTGGCCGCGGCGACCGCCGACGGCGAGCCCGGCTCGCCCGTGGACGCGGCGGTCCAGGAGATCGCGGACGCGGGGCAGCGGGCGGCCGACTATCTGGATCGGCGGGGATTCGCCGGAATCGCACAGGATGTGGGGGAGTTCGCCAGGAAGCGCCCCGTGCTCTTCGTGGCCGGGGCGGTCGCCCTGGGCTTCCTCGTCCGGAAGCTGCTCAAGCCCTCCCGGGAGAAGACCACGCCTCCCGAGGAGCCCTGAGAGAGCCCCGGGGCGGACCGCGGCGAGAGCAGCGAGGGAGGCGTTCCTCGCCGGGGCGGACCAGTGCGGCGAGCGGTGGGGGAGGCCTTCTTCCGAGGTCGGTTGGTGCGCGAGAGCGGTGAGGGAGGGTTTCCTGCCGAGGTCGACCGGTGCGGCGAGAGGGTTCTCGCTCGCGGAGATCGGTTCTTCCCCGTCGCCTGCCTGCCCGACGACCTGGAGAACGGCCACGCGAAGCTGATCAGGTCAGCGGTCGAACCAGCCCCTGACGCCCCGCAGCGCTAGGAGCACGAGCACCGCGACCGCCATGAACAGGTGAGGGTTCACCACGTCGCTCGCCCGCACGCCGTACAGGAACGGCGGGAGGACCTGCGCGCCGACGGTGAGCACCTCGACGGTGATCGCGGCGATCCACACCCATTTACGCTGGGAGCGCCACTTCGCCACGAGAAGGATCAGCGTGGCGGTCATCACGAGTGACGGGAGGAAGAGGATCAGCCCGATGCCGGTGCCGAGGAGCCCCGCCAGGAACAGCAGGCCGATGCAGCCCAGGGCGGACTGGACGGCCACGATCGCTCTGGTGACGGCCGCCACGGCGGGCATCCGGTCGGCTAACTGATCGGAGTCGGTCACCTCGACAGCTAAGCATGCCGCCGCCCAGTGGGAAACCCGGTGATCTCAGGCGTCGCGCGGCTGGGTGGGACTGTCAGGTGTTGCGCTGGGCGGGAGCGGGCGTCAGGCGCCACGCGGCTGGGCGGGAGCGGGCTGGGGGCGGGTGGCGCGGAGGAGGAGGGCGCCGGTCAGGGCGACGATCACGGCGGTGCCGCCGTGCATGAGGTACGCCAGGGCGGGCACCCCGTGCCGGCTGAGGACCACGACGGCGTCGCCGAGGGGGATGAAGGCCATCGCGAGCATCGTGAAGCCGAGACCGCGACGCTGGCCGGCGATGAGGAGAGTGAAGATCACGAGCCCGCTGCCCAGGTCGCGGACGCCCTTGACCAGGAGGAACGCGCTGTCCGACGGGACGAGGGGGAGGCCGAAGCCGGCGGCGATGGACTGCGGGTCGATGAGGTAGTTGACGCCGATGTAGCTGATGAACAGGCCGCCGAGGATGGCGAGGACGGTGGCGAGACGCGACATGACGGCACTCCGGTTGTTAGTTATTGGTCACTAAGTTTTATGGGCATGTGCCGGCCCTCCCGTGGGAGGCGGACAGGCGATCAGGGGGCGAAGTCGGACCAGACGCGATGGTCGGGGGGGAAGCCGAGCGACACGAGCGTGTTGATGAGCATGCCGTACGACATGAAGAAGGTGGTCTCGTGCACGTCGGCGCCGAGCAGCAGGTGCATGGAGTCCCACCAGTCCTCCCACACCTTGCGGATCTCCGCGCCGAACTCGTCCTCCATCGAGGCGACGGCCACGTAGACCTGCATCTGCATGAGCAGCATGTCGCGGTCCTTGATGAGCTCCTTGTAGGCGCCGGCCATCGACATGTGCGGGTCGCCGGATTCGCCGGCCTCCTCCAGTGTCCTGCGGGTCTCCGACAGGCAGCGGGTGGCGGCGGCCAGGAAGATGGCCTGCTTGCCGGGGAAGAGCCGGAAGAGGTACGGCTGGCTGACCCCGACGCGGCGGGCGATCGCCTCGGTGGAGGTGCCGTGGTAGCCGCCGCGCGCGAACTCGGAGATCGCGGCGCGGATGACGCTCTCTCGCCGTTCCTCGGCGCTCATCCTGACCATGAGAGAAAGTTAGTGGCCAATCACTAACGGGGTCAAGTTCGGCTCATCCCGTGCCGTCCAATAGTGTCCGGGTCATGAGCACTCACTTCGACGTTGTCGTCCTCGGCGCGGGGCCCGGGGGATACACGGCGGCGGTCCGCGCCGCCCAGCTCGGCCTTCGCACGGCCGTCATCGAGGAGAAGTACTGGGGCGGCGTCTGCCTGAACGTGGGCTGCATCCCCTCCAAGGCGCTGCTGCGCAACGCGGAGCTGGCGCACATCTTCACCAAGGAAGCCAAGACCTTCGGCATCAACGGCGAGGTGACCTTCGACTACGGCGCCGCCTTCGACCGCAGCCGCAAGGTCGCCGACGGCCGCGTCAAGGGCGTCCACTTCCTGATGAAGAAGAACGCGATCACCGAGTTCGACGGTCGTGGCACCTTCAGGGACGCCAGCACCATCGAGGTGAACGGCGAGACTGTCACCTTCGACCACTGCATCATCGCCGCCGGCACCACGACCAAGCTCATCCCCGGCACCACCCTGTCGGAGCGCGTGGTCACCTACGAGGAGCAGATCCTCACCGAGGAACTGCCCGGCAGCATCATCATCGCGGGCGCGGGCGCCATCGGCGTCGAGTTCGCCTACGTGCTGCACAACTACGGCGTCCAGGTGACGATCGTGGAGTTCCTCGACCGGATGGTCCCCCTGGAGGACGAGGAGGTGTCGAAGGAGCTGGCCAAGCGCTACCGCAAGCTCGGCATCGACGTGCTCACCTCGACCAGGGTCGACAGCATCGAGGACACCGGCTCCTCCGTGAAGGTGACGGTCACCAAGGACGGCGCGCAGCAGGTGCTCGAGGCCGACAAGGTGCTGCAGGCGATCGGCTTCCAGCCGCGGGTCGAGGGCTACGGCCTGGAGAACACCGGCGTCAAGCTCACCGACCGCGGCGCCATCGAGGTGGACGGGCGCGGCCGTACCAACGTGCCGCACATCTTCGCCATCGGCGACGTGACGGCCAAGCTGATGCTGGCGCACGCGGCCGAGTCCATGGGCGTCATCGCGGCCGAGACGATCGGCGGCGCGGAGACCATGGAGCTCGACTTCGTGATGATCCCGCGCGCGACCTACTGCCAGCCGCAGATCGCCAGCTTCGGCTTCACCGAAGCGCAGGCGCGCGACCTGGGCTACGACGTGAAGGTCGTCAAGTTCCCCTTCACCGCGAACGGCAAGGCCCACGGGCTCGGCGACCCCCAGGGCTTCGTGAAGATCGTCGCCGACGACACGCACGGCGAGCTGCTCGGCGCCCACCTGATCGGGCCCGAGGTCACCGAGCTGCTGCCCGAGCTGACCCTGGCCCAGCAGTGGGACCTCACCGTCCACGAGGTCGCGCGCAACGTCCACGCGCACCCGACGCTGGGCGAGGCGGTCAAGGAGGCGATCCACGGCCTCGCGGGCCACATGATCAACATGTGACGACCGCGCCGGACGCGTCCCGGGGCTCCGAGGGGCGCGTCTCGCGCTTCGAGGGCGCGCCCCTGGCTTTGAGGGCGCGCCCGAACTGTCGGTGCTGTCTGGTTACATCGGAGCATGGGTGTGAGCGTCGAGGAGTTCCTGCGGATCGTCATGCGGCTGCCCGAGGTGTCGCAGTACGAGAGCGCCGGCTACAGCGGCTTCAAGGTGGCGGGCAAGGGGTTCGGCTACCTGTGGGAGGAGACCGAGACGGTCGGGCTCAAGGCCCTCGTGGAGGAGCAGCTCGCGCTGGTGGCCGAGCGGCCCGAAGTGTTCGAGGTCCAGTTCACCGCGGGTCGGTTCGGCTGGGTCGTGGTGCGGCTGGCCGGCATCGAGGCCGACGAGCTGGCCGAGATGGTCCTCGAGGCCTGGTCGCTGTCGGCCCCCAAGCGCCTGCTGACGTCCGTCTGACGAGCACGGCCATGTGAAGGCCGGAGCTCAGGATCCTGTGGCGCCGGCACGGATGTCGAACGCGCGCCCGCAGGCCACGCCGGTCGTAGCGGGGTCGCGTGGGCACCGCGATGCTGGGGGAGCGTGGACATCGGGTGGCGGCACGGCCCCCTAAACCATTCGCCCCGGTTCCTGATCTCGTGATCTACTTCGAGGCCGTGGAAGTGACGCAGGGCTGGGACAGCGTGGCGGCGTTGGTCGACGACAGGTGGATCGAGCGGCGGCCGCGCAGGCCCGAGGTGGTCGAGCTGCTGATGATGGAGACCGCCGTGATGCCGTGGCTGGCTCCACAGCTCCCGATGAAGGTCCCCGTCCCGTGGGTGGTCTCCGCGGATCCGCTGGTCGTCAGGCACGAGGCGGTTTCCGGCGGCCCGGTGGGCGAGCTGACGGCCGCCCATGGCCGCGCGATCGGCGGGTTCCTGAGGGCCCTCCACCGGGTGGACGTGGCGGAGGCGATCGCACGCGGCCTGCCGGGCAGGGCGACGGTGGAGCGTGAGGCCTTCATGGCGCGCTTTCGCGAGGTGGTGCTGCCGATGGTCGCCGACCGGGACCTGGCGACGGCGTTGCTCGACAGTGTCGGCGGGTTGCCCGCCGACACCGTGGTCCACGGGGACCTCGGCCCTGAGCATCTGCTGGCGGAGGAAGGCGAGCTGACCGGCGTGATCGACTTCTCCGACGCCCATGTGGGGGACAGGGCGCTGGACCTGTCCTGGATCCTGTACGGCACGTCCCGCGTCTTCGCCGACGCCGTCGCCGACGAGTACGGCGTGAGCGAGCAGGAGCGTGACCGCGCGCTCGTCTGGCACCGGCTGGGCCCGTGGCACGAGGTCCTGCACGGCCTCGACACCGGCGATCCTTCGAGCGTCGAGGCCGGGTTGAAGGGAGTGGCGGAGCGTCTCGCGCTCGGATCCCGGTCGGCGGGGCGGGGCGCCCTGTGACGGCCGACCACGCCGCGGTCTTCGAGCGGTTCGGCATCCCGGCGCAGGAGTCGGTCTATCCCTACGCGCCGGTCTTCCAGGGCGTGGTCGGCGGGCGTCCCGTGGCGGTGAAGCGCACCCATGACGCCGAGGCGATGGGCCGGTGGGTGCGCAGGCTCAGGGAGCTGGGGGTGCCCGTGGTGACGCCGGTCGCGGGGCCGTACGAGATCGGGGACGCCACGTGGGTGGCCTACCCGTGGGTGGAGGGCCGCGGCTACGAGGGGACGCGGGCCGATGTGGCTGCGGCGGGCGACCTGCTCGGGCGGCTCCACGCGGCGGGCACCAGGGAGGGGCTCAAGGACTTCGAGTGGCCGGACCATGACGCCGCCTCGGTCCAGGAGGACGTCGACGGGCTCGCGCCGTACACGGACCGGTTCGAGCAACTGCTGCGGGACTTCATGACGACGACGCTGCCCGCCGTCCGGGACGCGGACCTGCCGGTGGCCGAGGTCAGCATGGACTTCAAGGCCGCGAACCTCGTCTACTCCGGCGACGGCCCGGTGCTGGTCGACCCGGACAACGGTGAGCGCGCCCCGCGGCTGCTCGACCTGGCGCTGGCGGCGCTGCTATTCCACAACGACCTGGAGGGCGAGCCCGCCCGGCTGTTCACGGAGCAGGAGTGGGCGGTCTTCCGCGACGCCTACCTGGCCAGGGTGGAGCTCACCGAGCGGGAGCGCGCGGTGTGGCCGACGGCGCTGCTGTACATGATGCTGGAGTGGGGCGTGTGGACGGCGATCAACGGTGAGTGGCAGGTCGGCAGGCATGCGCGCTTCCTCGCCGATCTGCTGAGCACGGATCTGGGGAGGTTCACGCTGTGAGGTTGCGCGGGTGGACGAGCGGTGACGCCGCCGCGGTGCTGGAGGCCTTCAGGGCGGAGGACATGCGTACCCAGTCCGCCGAGCCGATCGCGACGGAGGACGACGCGGTCCGCTGGATGGAGAGCTGGGCGGCAAGAGGTCACGCCTTCGCCGTCGTCCTGGACGACGAGGTGGTGGGCAACGTCGCCGTCACCAGGATCGACGGGCACGGCAACGGGTGGGTCTCCTACTGGACCACCGCCCGCGCCCGTGGCAGGGGTGTGGCCGCGCGGGCCGCGAACCTGCTGGCGGAGTGGGCGTTCGAGGAGCGCGGCCTGTACCGGCTGGAGCTGGGGCACCGGGTGAACAACCCCGCCTCGTGCAGGGTCGCGGTCAAGGCGGGCTTCCTGCCCGAGGGGGTGGAGCGCGGAAAGCTCGTCTACGACGGGGTTCGTCACGACGTCGAGCGGCACGCTCGGCTGGCCACCGACTGATCCGCTCCTCTACCCTCAGGCTGTGGACAGCGAGAGCCGGGCGGCGGCCGGCCTGCTGGCGGCCATGAGCCGGGCGGCGGCCGCGTTCGACGAGCTGCGCCATCCCTTCGTCAGGCGCGAGCCGCTGACCTACTTCCAGCCGGGCGGGTGGACGACGGGCGTGCTGTTCACGCTGCCCGACGGGAGAGCGGTGCGTTTCTCGGTGTCCTTCGCCCACTCCGAGACGTTCTTCCACGTCAGCGGCGAGGCGATGGTGGAGGAGCGGGCGCTGGTCGAGCTGCCGACCAGGAGCGCGGAGAACGTCCACGAGGCGTTGGCGATGCTGGAGGAGCAGGTGGGGGAGGTCGTCTCGCCGGCTCGGTGGCTGCTCGAGCAGCTCATGGAGGAGATCGCGGAAGAGGTCACCGAGTTCTGATGGCGGCGGGCGCGTCTCGGCGGATCGCGGAGGTGGTCACAGGGATCTGAGGCCCTGCAGCACGTCACGCAGCACGTCGACGTCCTCGGCGGCGTGCCGTACGGTGACCAGCTGGCGCTCGCGGAGATCGCCGAGCAGGACGCGGACCACGCCGACCGACAGCCCGGTGGCGGAGGCGACCTCGGCGACGGAGACGGGGTTGCGGCAGGCGGCGAGCACTCTGAGGTATTCGGGGGTGAGGCCCGCCGACGGCGAGGGCACACCGGTGGCGGCCACGATGGCGATGAGGTCGAAATCCTCGCCGGTAGGGCGGGTGCGGCCGCGCGTCATCATGTACGGCCGGACTAACCAGTCTTCACTCATTCCTCGCCTCCGGGAAGCGGTCAACAGTAGCAACCTCTGACCCGTCGGTGACAGTATCGGCGGGCCGTCCGCTCGCCGACAAGCAGGGGTCAGCGGGACCGCAGGACGACGGAGAGATGGGCGTCGCCTTCGGCTCCGTCGGCCACCGCGTCGGCCAGCACGACGGCGATGGCGTCGTAGGCGGTGGCGTCGGCGGCGCGCAACGCGCCGGGGTTCGACCAGATGAGCACGTGCTCGCCGGGGGGAAGCCACGACAGGTCGGTGAGGCTGTCGTAGAGCGCGTCGAGGTTGTAGCCGAAGTAGGAGGGGAACTCCAGGGCGGAGGCGATCGCGGTCATCACCCCGTCGGAGCTGTCGAGTCGCGCTCCGTCGATCCGGTGCTCGAATCTCATCGCTTCACGTCCACGGCGACGAAGGACCGGTAGTGGTCGCCCGTGTAGTAGAGCTCGTCGACCCCGGCTCCGGTGACGAGCCGCCGCGCGCCCCTGCCGGGCGAGCCTGGGGTCGGCACCGTGTACTCGTGGTAGTAGCCGCGTTTCTGCTGCGGCAGGATGCGCTCGCGGTTCTGGAAGACCACGCCGTCGCGCCGGTAGGGGAACGGCCCGTCGCTCTGGATGAGCCGCCAGGTCTTGGTCGCCTCAGGGGGGAGCGAGGAGAGCGCCTTCTCGGGCAGCGCCGCCGGGGCGAGCGAGGGCAGGGACTCCTCGGGCGGTGCCGTGGGTGCGGAGGCGGCGCCGCAGCTCCCGATGAACGTTCCGATGGCGAGCGGGACCGCCGCGATGCCCCTGAGATTCACCTCACGTGACATACCCGGACAAATGACTGGACGAACCTTGTCTAGTTGTCAGACAATCATCCTATGAAGAACGTCCTCGCCGCCGCGGTCCTCTGGGGCACGGCCGGCACGGCAGGATTGCTGATCACCGCCGATCCGATCTCCGTCGCCGCGGCTCGCCTCGTCTTCGGCGGGCTCGTGCTGGCCTTCATGGTCAGAGGAGTGCGGATCACGCCCGCCCTGCTGCTGGGCGCGGTCGCCGTGGCCGCCTACCAGCTGTGCTTCTTCGCCGCGGTCAGCCGTACGGGAGTGGCCATCGGCACGGTCGTCGCGATCGGCAGCGGCCCCGTCTTCACCGGGCTGCTGTCCCGGCAGTTCTCCGCGCGCTGGGCCGCGGCGACGGCCGCCGCCATCGCGGGATGCGCCGCGTTGATCGCCGGCAGCGGTGCCCGGGCGGGTGACCAGGTCGTCGAAGGCGTGCTCCTCGCCCTGCTCGGCGGCCTGATCTACGCCTTCTACGCGGTCACCGCGGCCCGCGCGATCAACGCGGGCGCCCCGTCCGACGGCGTGATGGGCGTCATGTTCGGCGGCGCCGCCGCCGTCATGCTGCCGATCCTGATCGCGACGGGTCCCGGCTGGCTGGCCGAGCCGCGCAGCCTGCTCGCCGCGCTCTACCTCGGCCTCGGCACCACGGCCCTGGCCTACTTCCTGTACGGCAGGGGCCTGCGCACCACCCCCGTCTCCACCGCGGCCACCCTCGCCCTCGCCGAACCCGCGGTGGCCGCGCTGCTCGGCCTGGTCGTGCTGCACGAGACGCTGAGCCCTGTGTCATGGGGCGGGCTGGTGCTCCTGGGCGTTAGCCTCGTGGCGGTGGCCGTCCCGGCGCGTAAGCCGACCAGGGAAGGACGGCCGGTGTCAGAAGGGGAGCCGATCAGTGCTGAGGCCGGTGTCGACGGTCAGCGCGCTCGCTGACGCGCTGCGGCAGCGGGTGCTGTCGGGCGAGATCGATCCGGGCACGCCGCTGCCCGAGCAGGAGCTCGCCGCCCTCTACGGCGTCGCCAGGCCCACGGTCAGGGAGGCGCTGGCCGTGCTCGTGCACGAAGGGCTGCTCAGGCGCGAGCGCAACCGCAGCGCCTACGTCCCCGAGGTGACGATCGACGACCTCGACGACCTGATGTTCGTCCGCAGGCCGCTGGAGGACCTGATGGCGCGCTCGCTCGCCGGTCGCCGGGTGCCCGAGGCGGAGGCGGCGCTGGAGCGGATGGCCGCCCTGCCGGACGACGCGCCGTGGTCGGACGTGGTGGCCGAGCACATGTCACTGCACGCGGCGCTGATCGACGCGGTCGGCAGCCCGCGGCTGGTCAGGCTGTACGGAGCCCTGGCCGCGGAGACGCGGCTGGGGCTCGTCAGGCTGCGCAGGGTGTACGAGGACCGCGACCGGCTGGTGGCCGAGCACCGCGCACTTCTTGACGCGATAGCGGGCGGCGACGCACAGTCTGTTGTCAAGGAGCATCTCGGACATTCCTGGGGCGCCACGACGGACTAGGCGGCGGGTCTCACGTAGAAGGCGATGTCCTCGTAGCGCCAGCCGTCGGCGATCGCGGCGTCGCGAGCGGACGTGTCGGTCGTGTAGTGGTGGTAGGCGCGTTTCTGCAGGCGGTGGACGGCCACGAGTCCGGGTCCTGGCGCGGCCGCGGCGTAGAAGGCGACAGCTCCCGCGTGGTAGCCCCACTGCGCAACCGCGCTCTCACGCTCGGTCGCGCTCGTGGTGAAGAGCAGGTCGCCTGTCGTCGGATGGACGAGGCGGTAGACCGGAGCGAGCGCGGGTCCGCGCCGGTGGGAGGCGAGGAACCCGACGCCGAGGTCTTCGAACCCCTGGAACGTCGCGGCCTGTTCGGCCTCCTTCCTGTCGAGCGTCATCAGCACGCGGCCATCGTCCGGATGGCTGAGGAGGAGCACCGTCCTGTCCAGCACGCCGGTGCCGGAAGAGGTCCTCCTGCCGGAGGAGGGGTCGGTGGGTTCCGGGGTGGCCTCCGGTCTGGTCTCCTCGCCGTTCGAACCTGGCCATCTGAGCGCGCCGAGAGGCGGTCGAGCGCCCGCCTCCACACCCACGGCGGCGGCGACGTCCTCGGGTAGCGGCAGACCGCCGGTGGCCGCCGCACTGTCCGGACGGACCCGGTAGTCGTCCTTGCCGATGAAGTAGGTCTGCGCGCCCTCTTGGTAGTGTCCGTGCCTTTCCCGGCCCGTTTCCGCGAACGCCGGCAACGTCGGATAGCCGGTGTCGCCGCCGTCCTGGAGCGCCCATGTGACCAACTGCGACGGGCTTGCCGCGTCCGCCCTGTAGTAGCCGTTGTGGTCCATCTGGCTGACGGGGATCATGCCGTCGGCCCCCACCCGCTTGCCGGACGATCGCTCGTTGGCGTCGATCGTCTCGACAACGGTCTCGCCGCCCGCCCGCGCGGCGAAGATGTTGTTGACGAGGGTGACATCCGTGGTGTCCCACGTCACTCCGCGGTCGAGAGCCTCCTTGCCGGGACAGTTGTCGGAGCTGCACCGGTCGGCGTGTGGCCGGGGATCCTCGGCGATCAGCAGGGTCTGGGCGTTGTCCGCGAGCGTGTTGTTGTAGACGCGGACCTGGTTGGAGCCGCTGATCTTGAGGCCGTACTGCCCGTTGCCCGTCATCAGGTTGGAGGCGATGAGCCCGCGCGAGGAGACCTCGTAGTACAGGCCGTGCTTGCTGTTGTTCCTGGCCAGGTTCCGCACCATCGTGACGTTCTCGCAGGACAGGTCGCACCAGAACCCGGCGCCGAGGTTGCCGTCGAAGACGTTGTCCCTGATGATCGCGTTGCGCAGGTAGGTCGCCTTCACACCGGCGCCTGCGAGGCTGCGCGCCGATTCCAGGCCGGTGCGTTCCAGGTTGTTGCCGATGACGCGGTTGCCGTCGAAGGTGAGATCGCCGGCCTGGTAGGAGAGCACCCCGTTCGAACCGTTGTAGGAGATCTCGTTCCCGCTGAGTCGCATGCCTGAGGCGTTCGCGACGATGCCTGCGGCCGCGTTCAGTGTGATCGTGTTGTCCTCCAGGATGACACCGTCGGCCTGGGCGATGACGGCCGCAGGTTGCTTCCGGTAGTCCTGGCTGGTGGCGTAGTGCGTGAAACCGAGTCCTCGGACGACGGAGTGCTCGGATCCGGGCAGGAACTGGACGGCGTAGCGCCGATCGGAAACCTCTATCGACTGCCCGGCCGGGTCGCTGCCGACGTAGAGCGCGTTGCGCGCGCTGTCGGAGTAGAACGTTCCCACCCGCAGGTGCTCACGGTCGGCTACCTGCCGCATGGGCTCGCCGTTGAGGAACACCATCGCGGGGTCACCGGCCAGCTCGTTGCCCTGCGTGATGTCGGACGGATAGACGCAGGCCTTGAGATCCGCTCCGGGCCGGCAGATGTCCGGGTTCCAGCCGTCCAGCCGCCAGGCATGGCCGTCCTGAACGAACCGGTGCGGCTCTATCACGGAGCTGCCCTTGAGCCAGACCTCCTCACCGGAGTAGGCCTCCAGCGTCACCGGCTTGGAGATGCCGCCGAGCGACTCGCGGTAGTCGCCGGCGCGTAAGACGATCGTCGTCATCGTGCCGGCCTGGGCCCGGCTGAGGGCCTCGGTGGCGGTGCGGAGGGGCCGTTCGACTGTTCCGGAGTTCGAGTCGTCCCCGTCCACGGCGGACACGAAGATCTTGGTGGCGGCAGACGGTGCCGCGCTCGACGTGCCGGCACAGCTGGAGGCCGTCAGTATGGCAAGAAGGCCTATCGCCACTTTTCTATAACAAAGCGTCATGTCACCCTCATACCTATAAAAGCGGTTGGCCGTGCATGGAAGCGCTGAACCTGTCGGCTCGGAGATGGCAAGCGCCGGGCGAGGTGCTTCCAGACATTCTGCGGTGTTGGTCCCTTGCGGGAAACACCCCGATGTCGCAAGAATCGCGCCCATGCACGGCAATGCAGTGCCGGAGTCCTACGTGTACGTCACTGAGGAGGGCGTGGCCCGCCACTATTCCGACGGCAGCGTCGAGGCGCTGGCGTGGGAAGACGTCGTCGAGGTGCGGGTTGCCTCCGAATCGGAGTCCGAGGTCCTCTACATCCTTCTCGATCGCGACGGGGAAGGGTGCGTCGTGCCGCGATCCGCTACCGATGCCAGTTTCCTGGCGCGTCTCCGCTACTTGCCGGATTTCGATCTCGATCGGTTGCTCATCGCATCTGAGGCGGCCAGGGACGGGGTCGTGATCGTCTGGCGGAGTCCTGAGCCGCCCTCGTCGCTGCCGGACCTGGAGTACGACTAGTCACCATCGAGGCGACTCCCCTGTTGTCAAGGGCGATGATTGCCAGGGCCCGTGATAGGCCTTTCGATGGAGATGCGGCCATCACTGTTGCCCCTGTTGCGGCTGCTGCGGGTGAGGTCGGCGCCCTCGGCTGATCACGCGGTGCGTCCGGGATGTCAAGACCATCACTTATCAACGTACATGGCCAGATCTGGACGCCCACGTTGCCTTCCGATTAACACCGAAGGTCTGGATTCTATGGATGATCCGGATTGAGGGGCATTTGCTGTCAACCGGCGTGGTTTCTGGGACGTCTGTTGTGCATGGGGCGGGGCGAGTGCAGCGAGGGGCAATGGAAACGGCCGTATACGGAACAGTGGTCTCGGCAGAACAGGAGCACGGACGTGCATGGTTTCGTCGCTATGTCAGGACGGCGCTGTTCGGTGATCTCGGGTGCGTGGCAGTCGGGCTGAGTAGCGTATCGGCGATCAGAGGACTCGCCGGGCACCTGACGCCCGCGGAAATCGGGTTGGCCGCGCTCCTGATGGCGTGCTGGCCGGTGGCCATCGCGGCCACCGGCGGTTACGACGAACGCTATCTCGGCGACGCGCCCGACGAGTACCGCAAGGTCTTCCAGGCGGCCGCGGCGCTGGCCTCACTCGTCGCGATCATCGCCTATGCCACGCAGACGCCGGTGGCACGCGGGTACGTCATAGCCGGGCTGCCGCTGGCCGCGGGCGCGAACCTCCTCTTCCGCTACCGGATGAGAAAGCGGCTGCACCAGCGCCGTTACGAGGGCGAGTGCATGCGGCGGGTACTCGTCGTCGGACATTGGACGGCCGCGCTCGAACTCCATCGTCAGCTGAGCAGGGAGCGCTATCACGGGATGCGCATCGTCGGCGCATGCGTGCCCACCCTGGCCGAACCGGAGGTGCCGCACCAGTTCGACGGCTTTCCCGTGCTGGGCGACTTCAAGAACGTTCCCGAGGTGGTAGCCCAGGTGGGCGCCGACACCGTGGCCGTGCTCTCGTGCCCCGAATTCGACGGTATCGCGCTGCGGCAGCTGGCGTGGCGTCTCGAGGAGCGGGACACCGATCTCTACGTCGCCTCCGCGCTCATGGAGGTGGCCGGTCCTCGGATCAACATCCGCCCTGTCGCCGGCCTCCCGTTGTTACACGTCGACCACCCCGATCTTCGAGGCGGCCGATGGCTCGTCAAGAGCGCGTTCGACAAGGTGATCGCCGCTTCGGGTCTTCTGCTCCTGATGCCGATCTTCGCGGTCGTCGCGCTGGTCATCAGGGCCGCGAGTAGGGGGCCTGCGCTGTTCCGGCAGACCAGGGTGGGCAAGGACGGCAAGGAGTTCACCGTTCTGAAGTTCAGAACGATGGTTTCCGACGCGGAGAAGATCAAGGCGAGCCTGCGCGAGCTGAACGAGAGCGACGGCCTGCTTTTCAAGATTAGGAACGATCCAAGGATCACCCCCGTCGGCGCGTGGTTACGACGCTGTTCCCTGGACGAACTCCCGCAGCTGGTCAACGTCTTACGCGGGGACATGTCGCTGGTCGGCCCACGCCCTCCCTTGCCGGAGGAAGTGGCCAAGTACGGGGACGATGTCCGACGCCGGCTGCTGGTCAAGCCTGGCATCACCGGCTTATGGCAGGTGAGCGGACGCTCCGATCTCAGCTGGGAGGAGTCGGTACGGCTCGACCTGCGTTACGTGGAGAACTGGTCACTCATCCTCGATCTTCAGATCCTCTGGAAGACCTGGCCCGCGGTCACCCGCGGTGAAGGGGCGTACTGATGAAAGCTCTGGTGCTGGCCGGAGGATCGGGCACTCGGCTGCGGCCGATCACGCACACGTCCGCCAAGCAACTGGTTCCCGTGGCGAACAAGCCTGTTCTCTACTATGCCCTGGAGTCCCTGGCCCAGGCCGGAATAACCGAGGTCGGCATCGTGGTGGGCGACACGCACGCCGAGATCGAGTCCGCGGTCGGTGACGGCTCGCAGTTCGGCCTGTCGGTCACCTACTTGCGGCAGGAAGCGCCGCTGGGGCTGGCGCACGCGGTGATGACCGCTCGCGAATACCTCGGCGGCGACGACTTCGTCATGTATCTCGGCGACAACTTCATCGTGGGCGGCATCGAGGATCTGGTGAGCAGGTTCAGGGAGGAACGGCCCGCGGTGCAGATCATGCTGACCAAGGTGGCCGAGCCCGAGCAGTTCGGCGTGGCCGAACTCGACGTGGACGGCCGTGTCGTCGGCCTGGAGGAGAAGCCCGCCGTGCCGAAGAGTGACCTGGCGCTGGTGGGTGTCTACCTCTTCACTCCGGCGGTGCACGAAGCGGTGGGCGAGCTGAAGCCGTCATGGCGTGGCGAGCTGGAGATCACTGATGCCATCCAATGGCTCCTCGACAGGGGGCACAGGGTCGAGTCCACGATCATCTCCGGCTACTGGAAGGACACAGGTAACGTCACGGACATGCTGGAAGTGAACCGATTGGTGCTGGAATCTTTGGAACCGGAGGTTGCGGGAAGCGTGGATTCCACCAGCCAGCTCATCGGTCGCGTGGTGGTCGAACCGGGGGCGGTGGTACGCGGATCGCGCATCGTGGGCCCCGTCGTCATCGGGTCGGGCAGCGAGGTGAGCGCCTCCTACATCGGTCCCTACACCTCGATCGCGAGAGACTGCCGGATCTCGAACAGCGAGATCGAGTACTCGATCGTGCTGCCTCGCGCCTCGATCTCAGGAGTGAGACGGATAGAGGCATCGCTCATCGGTCACGACGTCGAGGTCACTCCCGCCCCCCACACCCCCCGAGCGCACCGGCTGGTGCTGGGTGATCACAGCAAGGTGCAGATCAGTTCATGAGAGTTCTCGTCACGGGCGGCGCCGGCTTCATCGGGTCGCACTACGTACGCACGCTTCTGACCGGTGGATATCCGGCCTTCGCCGGCGCCTCGGTGACCGTGCTGGACCGGCTTACCTACGCGGGGAACCCGGCCAACCTGGAGCCGGTCGCGGGAGGCTTCGCGTTCGTGCACGGGGACATCGGGGACGCCGCGCTGCTCGCCGAGACGGTGCCCGGTCATGACCTCGTCGTCAACTTCGCCGCCGAGACACACGTCGACCGATCGATCGACAGCGCGGGGGAGTTCGTCCGTACCAACGTGCTGGGCACACAAGTGCTGCTGCAGGCGTGCCTGGACGCGCGAACGCCCCGAGTCGTCCATGTGTCGACGGACGAGGTCTACGGCTCCATCGCGACGGGTTCGTGGACCGAGGACGCGCCGGTGCGGCCCCGCTCGCCGTACTCCGCGTCGAAGGCCGGTGGCGACCTGATCGCGCAGGCCTTCGCCGTCACGCACGGGCTTGCGGTCAGCATCACCCGATGCGGCAACAACTACGGCCCGTATCAGTTCCCTGAGAAGGTCATCCCGCTGTTCACGACCAACTTGATGGAGGGACGGAACGTCCCTCTCTACGGGGACGGCGAGAACGTCCGCGACTGGATCCACGTGGCCGACCACTGCGCCGGTATCCAGCTCGTCGCGGAGAAGGGGACCGCAGGCGAGATCTACCACATCGCCGGAACGGCAGAGCTGACCAACCGCGAGCTGACCGACCGCCTGCTGCGCGCGTGCGGCGCGGGCTGGGAGCGTGTGGATCGCGTCGAGGACCGCAAGGGCCACGACCGCAGATACTCCCTCGATGACACCAAGTTGAGAAGAATGGGCTACCGGCCCACGGTCGGGTTCGACGAGGGCCTGGCCGCCACGATCCGGTGGTACGCCGACAACCCCTCCTGGTGGAAACCGCTCAAGGAGGGTGCGTGACCACCTGGATGGTGACAGGCGCCACGGGTCTGCTCGGTGCCGAACTCGTGGACCTGCTGAGGGCCGAAGACGAGCATGTCATCCCCGTGAGCAGGTCGGGGCTCGACCTGTGCGACTCCCGCGCGGTGGCCGAGGTCATGAGCCAGGTCAGGCCCTCCGTAGTGATCAACTGCGCCGCGTGGACGGCGGTGGACGACGCGGAGACCCATGAGGAGCAGGCGCGGCAGGTCAACGGTGAGGGACCGAAGGCGCTCGCCCAGGCGTGCGCCGACAGGGGCGCACGGCTCATCCATCTCTCCACCGACTACGTCTTCTCCGGCACGGCGACGCGGCCATACGCGGAAGACGCCCCGCCCGCCCCGCTCAACGCCTATGGCCGTACCAAGCTGGCCGGTGAGCGGGCGGTACTGGAACTGCTGCCGCAGGCGGGCTACGTCGTCAGGACCGCATGGCTGTACGGCGGTGCCGGCGCCAACTTCGTCAAGACCATGGTGAGGCTGGAATCAGAGCGCGAGGTCGTTCCAGTGGTCGACGACCAGCACGGGCAGCCGACCTGGGCAGCCGACCTGGCCAGGCAACTCGTGCTCCTGGCCAGGTCCGAGGCGCCTCCAGGCGTCTATCACGGCACGAATGCCGGACAGACGACCTGGCACGGGCTGGCACGCGAGATCTTCTCGCTGCTGGGAGCCGATCCCGACCGCGTGGCCGCGGTGGGTACCTCGGCTTTTCCCCGACCTGCCGCCAGACCCGCCTACGCGGTTCTCGGACACGCCAGGTGGGAGGAGGCGTCACTGCCGCGCATGCGCGGCTGGCGTGACGCCCTGCGCGCGGCCTGGCCCGAGCTCAAGGGGTGAGACGGCGTACGACGTCGGCCGCGTGCTCGGCCGGAAGCACGACGACGTCGCGGGATCCGTAGCGCGGAAGCGGCGCGTCCGAGGCGAGCTGCTCGTCCGTGACGCGGTGAAGGGCGTCATGGCCGATGGCCCACACCTCGTAGTCTTCTGCGCGCAGATCGAGGAGCACCTTGCGCAGGTCGGGAACGTTCCGCAACACCTCGAGGACGATCGTCGGCCGCCCGGCGAGTATCTGCTGCCACGCGGCCCTCAGGACCTTCGCCTCGTAGCCCTCGATATCGAGTTTGAGCAGGTCCACCCCATCGATGAGGTCGGTGATCCTGACCGTGGGCACGCTGATCGTGCGGGTGGCGGGCCGGTCCGTGATGCCCTCTCCGCCGTGGGTCAGGTAGGCGCCGGTGGGTGCGACGTACTGTTCCTGGTCGGGCAGGGCCAGGTCCAGTGTCTCGGGCGCGTCGTCGCCGACCACCGCGGCCTGGACGACCTTGACGTTGTCGAGGACGTTGGCGGCGATGTTGCGTTCGACGATGGCCGCCGACTCGGGGTTGGCCTCGACGGCCACGTAGCGCGAGGGCCTGGCTGCCCGGGCGCCCTGCACGGTGTAGTAGCCGATATTGGCGCCGAGTTCGAGCACATTGCCGGCGCCGGCGCACAACCGCCGCCAGCATTCCGTTTCCATGCCTTCGTAGCCCCGCTCGCCGTACCAGAAGAGAAGCCGGACCAGTCGCGACTCCACCGCTACCAGTCGAATAGCGGAATTGTCCGGGAGTGAGAACTCCTCGAGGAAATCGAGAGGGCGGTGCCGGAGAAGTCGGACGACCTGCTCGAACGCTTTCCTGGACACGCCACGCGATCGCGCGAATGTGTTTCTGATCCGCAGCGTGAGGCCGCCGGGAACGACGCGGAGGGATTTCGATAAGGCGATTCGCGCCTTAACGCGCGCGCGCAGGACAGGGGGGAGCGATGAGGTCATGACTTCTCTCGGCTCGGCGCGAATAACGGGAAATAATACACCACGGGTGCGTTCGCCACATATCTCGTTCGGGACGCGCCTAACGCGCGGTGAGCGCCAGGTCGAAGCTGACGTCACTGGAGGTCGGTTGAGCCTGATGCACTTCGACGGCAATGGTGTTCTGACCGGCGTTCAGCCGCTCGGGTGCGACGGCCACCGTCTGCCAGGTGTTCTCCGCGTCGCTGTTGACGGTGCTCGGCGCCAGAGTTCCCGAGGTGATCGTGCCCGAGGGCATGTTGCTTCTCATGACCTCCTGGCCGTTGAGATAGACCACCGCCCCGTCGTCGCGTAGGACGCGGAGTGTCACGTCGTGCAGAGCCGCGGGATCCGCGACGGCGAAGGCGTGGCGGAAGTAATAGGTGATGCGCCCTGAGGCCAGGACTCGGCGCTCGTCGCCGTCCCCGAAACCGAGCTGCGCAGGACCGGACGGCCACGAGGAGTCGTCGTAGGCCGGTTGCGACCAGGAGGTGCCGAGATCGGCTCCACTGTCCTGGTAGCGCCAGGTCGCGCTCGAGGCGATCAGCGTGATGTCCGTACTCGGGGGACGGAGGGGGAACTCGTTGTAGTACGGCCGCGCCTCGTCGTTCAGCCGAGAGTAGGCGCCGCCGGCGCGCAGCGCGTCAGGACCAGCGTCCAGGGCGAATATCTGGCCGTTCGCCGTGGGGGCGAAGTCAGGATCGACGGCGCCGGTGGCCGCGTCGACCGCGGCGAAGTCGCATCGCATGAACCCGGAGAAGTCGGGACAGAAGTGGCCCCCGGCGTAGACGCGGCCGTCGCGGACGGCCACGGACTCGACATCACCGTCGGCGAGTCTCTCCCAGCGCCTCACTCCCGTGTCCAGCTGGTAGGCCGCCAGCCTGCCACCGGGCCCCGCGATGGCGGCGTAAGCACTGTCACCCTCGACCGCGAGGTCGGTCACGATGCACTGGTTGCTGGGGACGAGGCAACCGGGAGGTGGCTGCCAGCCGGTCACCGTTCCTGTGCCGGCGTCCACGCTGCCCAGGTAGTTGCGGGCGCTTCCGCCGAGTGTCGTGAACAGCCCTCCCACGAGAAGGGCGGCTCCGTCGGGCCTGGCAGCCAACGTATAGACGGTGGCGTTGGCCGAGGGCGCCCATCCGGCTCTGAGGGCGCCGCTGCCGACGTCGATCGCGGCCAGGCGGCTGCGGCTGTGGCCCGACACGGAACCGAACTGGCCGCCCGCGTAGAGAGTCGCGCCGATGACGGCCAGTGCGCGCACGGACCCGTTCGCCGACGGGTTCCATCCGCCGATCACGGCGCCGGAGGCCTGGTCGAGGGCCACGATCCTGTTGCGGCCGTGCCCGCTCACGATCGTGAAGTCGCCCCCGGCGAAGACCCGGTCACCGCTGACCGACAGCGCTCGAACCGAGCCGTTCGCCGTGGGCGCCCACGTCCTGACGAGGTCGCCGGTCGCCGCGTCGAGCATGGCGATCCTGCCGCGCGCGACGGACTCTCCGGTTACCGGATTGCGCAGGCTGGTGAAGTCGCCGCCAATGACGATCCGCTCGCCGGTATGGGCGATGGCGAATACCCGAGCATTCGGTAACCAGTTGTCTCTGGGGTGGGTGGAGTAGTCCGCCGCATGTGCGGGTGATATCGACGCCAGGACGAGGGCCGGGCTGAGCAGGAGGGCTCCGAGAAATTTCCGGACGTTCATGATTCCCCCCACATGGGAGTGTTTCCCGCTCAGTATGGAGGGGAATCGAGGCCCCAGCTATTCATCTCCTCCGTTGTGATGGAAGCGCAATGACTTTCGCGGCATCGGGCTCCCGCCGCCGTCGCCTGCGGGAGGCCGCAGCCGCCCCGCTCGCACCGATCAGAACGAGAAGGAGAGCTCCTGTCCCCAGGAGCCACAGCATGGGCAGTTCGGGTTGTGCGGACGGCGTTTCCTGCGTGGCGTTCCCGTCCCCTCTGGGGCCGGGCGTGTTCGTCGGAGAAGCGACCAGGGCCTTGGGAAGGGCAAGGGAATAGACGGCGCTTCCCTTTCCTTCGCTGCCCGCCAGGATGGATTTGCCGTCGGCGCTGATGGTGAGGGACTCTCCCTGGGGCTGCTGTGGAGCGGGAATGGTCTCCAGCAGCTTGCCGGTCACGTCCGCGAAGACGCGGATCTTGTTGTACCCGCGCACGAACATCAGGCCGTCGGCGTTGAGGGCCGCGTCCGAGACGACATGCGGGATGGGGCCGATGTAGTCCAGTCGGTTGTTCACATCGGGTACCAGCGCGGAGGGCAGGCCGTACACCGCTCCGCCCGACGTGCCCTTGGTGATCACGTACAGATTGCCGGTCTGCGGATGAACCAGGAGAGCTTCCGCGTCGTGCGGGCCGTCGGGGTAGACCAGTTGGTAGCGCTGAGCGCTGACCTCGCCGTCCGCAAGCACGGGGGGCTCGACGATGGCGAGCACCGAGATGCCGGATGTTCTCTTGGTGGCGTTGTCGCCGATGTCGGCGAGGAAGAGCATGGAGTTGCCGCGGGAGTCGACAGCGCCTCCGACGGCCTCGGTGTCCATGACCGTGGTGCCCTTGATGGAGATCGCCGCGAGCGTCTTTCCCTTGTCGTCCACCGCGTACAGGGTCGGGACGCCTTCGCCGTCGTTGTGGGTCCAGACGACGCCGGGGTGGAGACGGCTGGCGTAGAGGCCGCTCGACTCCGTGATGCGGTCGTCCTCGAAGGCGAACTGCTTGACCCACGGGGCCGCGCTCGCGGTGGGAGCGGGGTCGACGTCACTCGCGGCCAGTGCCGTGGATACGGGAGCGAATGCCGTGAAGAGCACCGCCGCTAACGCTGACCCGATGCGCAGACTAGATGGCATGGGAGCCTTTCTTGGAATCGATGTGACCACTGCTCGCGCTGTCCCTTGTGTTGCGCAGCCGCCACCAGAGAAGGATCCCAGAGATCACACCCCCTAGGCCTATGCAATAAGGGGCGAACTTTGCCATATCGGGGCGCAGGATGAGCAACGTCAGAACCGCTGCAAGCCCGATCACCGTCTCGGCGCCTCGTACCAGGAACACCAGGCGGGACAATTTGTAGGCGGTCGCCATGGACGCGAGCGGCAGGGTGGCCGAGAAGCTGACGGCGTAGACGGCCCACCCTCCCACGGTCAGGGCGTCGACGGTGAACGCACCACCGGTGATCAGCGGCCCCACGAAACCCACTGTCGCGATGGCCGCCACCCCGCAGGCCATGGAGGCGCCCACGAGGACCAACGAACCCACGAGAGCGTTCCGCGGTCGCAGCGGCAGCCCCGCGTTGCGCTGACGCACGAAGGTCGGCAGGAGGTAGCCGCCCGCTCCCGAGATGAGAGTCAGCGCGGGCGTCATCAGCAGTCGTGCGGCCTCCACCACCGCGAGCACGGTTCTCGAAGCGAGGGTGTCGATCGCGACCCGGGTCGCGAGGAGAGCAAGCGGGCGCAGACTCGACTGGGCGGATCGCCAGGCGGCGAACGAGCTCAGCTCCCGCATGCCTGCCCTGCGGGGCCGTACGAGGGCGTACTCCTGCGGGGGAAGCCGTCGGAGGGTGCGGAGCAGAGCGGCGACGCAGCCCACGCACATCGCCAGCAGGATGTCCTCCAAGCCGAATTCGTTGGTCAGCAGCCAGACGCCGCCCAAGGTCACCAGAGTGGTGATGGCGTAGACAAGGTCGTTGGCGAGAAGCGCGCCGAACTCGAGACGGGCGTGGAGCACACGGCGGAAGGTCTCCTGCGCCAGCCACAACACGATCAGCACCGCGAAGAGGCCGACCCCCACAGGGCTGGTCAGTCTCAGCACGACGGCCAGCACGACTCCGACGATCGAGCCCGTCACCGCGAAGAACAGGGCCGAAGCGACCAGCGCGCCGCGAATGGCCGGGTCGAACCGGTCGAGGACGTTGAGCGAGTCGCCCACCCACGAGGTGTACACCGTGGTGGCGCTCACCAGGATCGCTGAGAGCAGCGCGAACGCACCGAGTGCTACGGGGCCGATGAAGCGGACGGCGACGAGTTGGAGCGCGAGACTGCCGAGCGCGGTCACCGCCTGAGACGCCACCGAGCCTCCGGCGGACGTGGCCAGCCTGCGGACGCGGGATAACCCCGTGGTCAGAAAGCCCATCCTCAGCGCTTGCCCGTCGTGGGGCCGGCTCCGGAATCGACAGGGACACCGTTGTCGCTCGGATGCGTCCTGGGGACGTAACCCAACAACTTGTCCCTGTCGTAGACGGCGGTGACGTCGTCCTCCTCCACGCCGGCGTCTTCCACCACGGGAGCGGGTTCAGGCGGAGGAGAAGGCACGCCGGTCGCCGGCTTCGAGGTTCGCTGTCGCTGTCCGGTGCCCGAGGTCACCCGCTGCGCGGCGGAGATCGGGTTGGTCGCCCGCAGGAAGGCGATCACGATCGCCAGCAGCATGCCGACCGCGAGGCCGATGCCGATGTTCTTGGGCGCTTGGCTGGGCGTGACCCTGAGCGGGTTGGCCTGATCGACGAAGCGGACGCCGGAACCGTACTGCGCCAGATCGATGGCGGCGTCGCCCTCCTTGAGCTGGAGCTGCACCAGGGCCTCGCCGAGGGTGACGGCCGTCGTGCTCCTGGGAGGGGCGCGCTTGAGCTCGGCCTCGATGCGGGCACGAGTGCTTCGCACGCTCTTGAGCAGCTTCTGCTGCTCGCGCTGCGCGTCCGCCTCGGTCAGCATCTGGTAGGCCGCTACCACGGCGTTGGCGATCTGCGCCGCCATCCTGTCCGTGCGGGCGGTGACGGTGACCTCGACGATGCCGCCGTTGGTGCCCGGCTTGGCTTCCACCGCTTTCCTGAGGTCCTCGAGACCGATCTGCTGGGAATGCTCGGCCGCGAGCAGTTGCCTGGCCTTGTCGAGCACGCCGGCCGATTCGGTGAAGGCCGCTCGCTGGCTGGTGTAGGCGATGTAGCTGCTGTCAGAGGAGACGCCCTGACGGAGAAAGGTCGTACTGCGTGGGTCTGTCACGGCGAACTTGGCGGTGGCTTCCACACTGGTGAAGACGAAGACTGTGGCGGCGCCGGCGAGCAGGCCCGCCAGCGCGATGATGAGGAGCGACGACCATTTGTACTGCCATAAGGCCTCAAGGAGGCCGATCTCGCGGTCCTCGTCATTTCTATCTGTCGCCACGAAGCCCGCTCTCCCCGCCTGTTTTGTCCACCTTCATGTGATGAAGCGGCCTACCGGGATTCTAGCCATGAGGCAAGATGTCGAAAATGGCGCTTCTGAGTCGATCCTGGTAGTGGGGTACGGCGAATCTCGCTAATGCGTCGGCCTGGCCCTTGGCCGCCACTGCCTGAGCACGGGGCCAGTCGTCCAGGAGGGACTCGATGGCGTCGGCCAGGGCGACGGGATCGTCGGCCGGGACGAGAAGTCCTGTCTCGCCATGCGTGATGATCTCGTTGAGCCCCTGAACATCGCTGGCCACCACGGGCCTTCCGGCCATCATCCCCTCGACCGCGACCAGGCCGAAGGACTCGCCGTGGGAGGGCATGAGGACGACGTCCGCGTCGGCGAGATGCTCCCAGACGGGGTCGGTGAATCCGGCGAAGATCACGTTAGGGCCTGCGAGTTCGCGAAGCTGCCTGTCGAACCATTCGTAGCCGGGGAAGACATCGCCCACGACCCTCAGCACGACGTCGCGGCCGCGTGAGGACAGGATGGCGGTAGCGCGGACGGCCACATCGCTGCCCTTGCGCGGCGAGAGCCTGCCGATCAGCACCAGCGCGCCTTCGGGATGTTCCCGTGGTGGGCCCATCGCCGGAACGGCGACGCCGTTGTGGATCGTAATCGTCGTGGCAGGCGGGGCTCCGTCGGCCACGACACGGGAACGGCAACTGGCGCTGTTGGCGATGGTGATGTGAGCCAGGCGTGTGGGCAGACACAGCGCGCGTCTGATCGGACCGGGTAACTGCGCTTCCGCCTCGTGGACGTGGCAGGCGACGCGACCAACACGGGAGAGCCTGCCCGCGAGCAGCCACCAGGGGATCGTGAGGGTGTTCACGTACAGGACGTCCGGCCTTCGCCGCCTGAGGAAGGCGACCATCGCGGGCAGTCTCGTGGCCAGAAGGACGGTCAGTCGCGCCAGGCCCCAGGGGGAGAAGTAGGCCTTGCGCAGGACCGGGACGTCCAGCACCTCGACATCGGCTCCCTCGGCGCGGAGCCGCTCGGCCAGAGGGCCCTCGGACGGCAGCGTGACCAGGACTTCTGCCTCATCGACGAGCGCGCGAACGGACTGCAGCAGCATCCGGTCCGAGCCATAGAGGTCTGGCGAGGGGTGAGCCATCACCACGCGTTTCATGCTCCTGATGTCCCCCGCCTTTGATTAGTGTTTAAGTTGGCTCGCTTATTTTGTCACTCTGCATGGCATCTGAAGGGATTCAATGCGTATTGCCATGATTGGTACGCGAGGCGTGCCGGCGCGGTACGGGGGGTTCGAGACGGCGATCGAGGAGATCGGCGCACGGCTGGTAGCCGCGGGCCATGACGTGCGCGTCTATTGCAGAGGCGCGGAGAGCCGTCTCCCCGAGCACAAGGGCATGCGGTTGGTCCACCTGCCCGCCGTCCGGCACAAGACACTGGAGACCCTGAGCCACACCGCCCTGTCGGTGGCCCATCTCCTGCGCAGCCCCACCGACGTCGCACTCGTCTTCAACGCCGCGAACGCCCCGCTGCTTCCTCTCATCCGGATGGCCCGCATCCCCGTCGCCACCCACGTCGACGGGCTGGAGTGGAAACGCGCCAAATGGAACGGTACAGGTCAGCGCTACTACCTCATGGCGGAGCGGCTGGCCGTTCGCTGGTCGAGGGAGCTCATCGCCGACGCGGACGCCATCCAGGACTACTACCAGAAGCGCTACCACGCCCCCAGCGTCATGATCCCGTACGGAGCGCCCATCCAGGAGGGTTGCGACCAGGAGCTGCTGTCCGAGGCGGGCTACAAGGCCGGCGGCTTCCACCTGGTGGTGGCCAGGTTCGAGCCGGAAAACCACGTCGACCTGATCGTCGAGGGCTACCTGCGAAGTCGCGCCACCTTGCCACTGATCGTCGTCGGCTCGGCGCCGTACGCCGAGGAGTACAGCAGGCGGATCGCGACGCTTGCCGCAGGCGACGAGCGCGTCAAGCTGGTCGGCGGGGTCTGGGATCAGGACCTGCTGGACGCCATGTACGCGGGCTGTGCGAGCTACCTGCACGGGCATTCCGTCGGCGGTACCAACCCCTCATTGCTCAGGGCGATGGGAGCAGGGGCTCCCGTGGTGGCCTTCGACGTGGTCTTCAATCACGAGGTGCTCGGCGGCAGCGGCGCCTTCTTCGCCGACGCCGGACAAGTGGCCGACGCGATCGAGGCCGTGGAGGCCGCCCCCGAGGCCGCCCGTGACCGGGGCGACAGGGGAAGAGAGCGGGCCAGGAAGCACTACACCTGGGACGACGTCGCCGCCCGCTACGAACGCCTCTGTCTCGACCTCAAGGCCGCAAGGTGACCGGCGGGTTCGTTCGCTACCCGCCAGGCCGTGGCAATGTCTGGATCCCCCTGACCGACGCGCGCTCCGCGGCGGCGGGGCTTTCCTTGCTGACCTTCTCGAAACCGTTGCCGCTTGCCGCGCAGCGGCTCCTCCACACGGCCACGCGCATGGTCGGCCCGTGGGTGCTGCCCGGCCGCCGCGAGAGGTGGGAGGCCGGATCGTGGGCTCCGGTCCTGGAACGCGTGCAGAAGACGGTCGGCTCGTTCGACGGGCACGCTGTCTACCTGCGCCCGCAGGTATCCCGCGAGGGGGCCGCCTTCCTGCTGCTGAGATCGGGCAGGCCGGTGGCGTTCCTCAAGATCCGGGCAGCCGCGGCCGGGCTCGAGCGGGAGTCGGAGGTCCTGCGCCTGCTGGAACGCGGGAGGGGGAGCGGCTTTCGCGTGCCCGAGCTTCTCGGTCACGGCGAAGAGGAGGGCCTGACATGGTTGGCCATGTCGCCGATGGAACCCGTTCCCTGCAGGCCCGCACGGAACGTTCCCGTGGCGGAACTGGCAGGCAGGGTCACCGGCCTGCTGGCGTCACTGCGCCGTCCCGATGGCGTGGCCGCGCACTGGACGCCGATGCACGGTGATCTGACGCCATGGAACCTGCGCCTCACCACGGGCCCCGTCCCCTGGTTGATCGACTGGGAGGACGCCGGATACGGTCCACCCGGTGCCGACGAGGTGTACTACCTGGCCACCCGCGCCGCCGTGTTCGGCGGTCCGGTGGCGCCGACCGGCCATGCGGAGGCGGCGCGGTACTGGCATGCGGTGGTGACAGCTCGCAGGGCCGACGACCACGCCCTCGCGGGCCGCCTGCTCGCCGCGCTCGACCGGCTCGGCGACTAGCTAGGCGGTCGTCCAGTCGGGAAAGGTCCTGCCGAGCATTCGCTCGAGTTCGGCGTTGTGGGGTGCGAAGTGCTCGGCGAGGCGGCGGCGCACCCTCTCGCCCAGGTCAGACTTGGGGGCGGGGTTCCAGACACGCCCTGCGGAGGGAAGCGGGACGGCCGGAAGCCCGAGGAAGGCGGCCGCGTCGTCACACGCCTGCTGCGGGTCCCTGTAGAACTCCTCGCTTGTCAGGATGTGGAAGCGGGACGCGGGGAAGTGCTCGAACCAGCGGCGAAGGCAGCGGGCGTACTCGCTCTGCGCCACGTAGGACTGGTGCTCGTGGGCGTAACTGCAGTACCCGGGCTCGGCCACGATTCTCGCCTCTTCGCCCTCGGTCCTGCCCTTCTCCGCGTCGAGCGCCTCCTCGAAGGTGAGCCTTTCCGCCGCGCTCCTGACCCGTTCCCGGTAGTGGGAGAACGTGCGCTCCACCGGATCGCGCAGGATGAGAAGGATCTTGCTGTCCGGCACGTCGCCGGCCGCCCGCTCGGCGGCCAGCGGGTGATGCAGGTAGTACGGCGAGCCTTCACCGGCGAGGACCTGGCCACCTGCCCTGCGGGCTGCCTTCGACCTGCTGAACCTGCTCGGCAGGTGGGATCGGTACCACCGCATCCCCCGGCCGTAGTTGGAGTCGAAGTAGTGCACACCCTTGGTGTGGTTGGCCTTGGGGATCAGGTTCGCGGACGGGAAGAGCGGGACGACGCGGGGGTGCTCGAGGAGCGCGTAGTAGAACGAGGTAGAGCCGCCTCGCTTGGCGCCGATCAGGAGGAAGTCGGGATCTGGCCGCAAGCCGGCGGTCGCCATGCCGTACAGGCGGAACCCGGCTCTCCCCGCGCCGATTAACGGCTCGGGCAGCAGATCGCGCATCCCCATGTAACGTTCCTCTCCCTACATTTCCCCGCGTTCCACCGGTACCGTCGTATGCTGACACACGCAGTACGGTCGAACGGTCCAATACGGGGTGCCAGGTGGGTACAGCGCGTCACCGTCGATCGCGTACGGCCTGGTGGCCGACCTTGGCCCCGATCGGCCTCATCCTCGCGAGCGAGTACAAGTTACGGTCACGAGGGATCGGCGAAGCCATCGGTGGCGGCGTGGACACCCAGATCCTCCTCGAGATCGGGATCTACGGACTCGTCGCTCTCTACCTCTACCGGAAGTTCGGAATCAGGCCACCGCGCCGGGTGACCTCGGTGCTTCTGGTGCTGGCATGGGTCTTCGCCCTCTACGTCGCCATGTCGGTCCTGTGGACGCCCTATCCACAGTTCGCTGCCGTGCGCGCGGCGCAGCTTCTCGTGACGGCCAGCGTGTGTCAGGTGGTGGCCAGCCGGGCGACCAGGGAGGACATGCACAGGCTTGCCCATGTCTTCATCGGTCTGGTCGTGGTCTCGGTGGGGATCGGGGTCGCGATGCCGCTGCCACGGACCCCGAACACCCAGGACCGGTTCAACTGGCTGTACGTGCATCCCGTGACAGCGGGGATCTTCCTCGGGATCGCGTTGCTGCTGGCCTTCGCCTTTCTGCTGCCCGGCGGTCCTCCACGGCTCTGGCGGAAATCCTTCTACGTCGTCGCGCTGGTCGTCACCGGTGGGGCGCTGGTGGCCACCGGAACCCGCGGGGCCGCGGCGGGCTGCGTCGTCGGCCTGGCGGTACTGCTGTTGTGTTCACGTGGTCCGCGGGGCAGGGCCGAACTGCTCCTCTTCGCGTTGCCGCTCGGCGCTCTCGCGGCGCTCGCGTTCTCTGAGGAGATCATCGGCTTTGCGACCAGAGGCGAGTCCGCCGAGCAGCTCGAATCCCTGAACTCCAGGACGGATCTGTGGACGCTCGCCCTGGACGCCACCATGAAGCAGCCGATCTTCGGTAACGGGGCATCCTCGGCCCGAGGGCTCTTCCTCGAACAGATCGGGCTGGGAGGCGGTCACAACGCCTTCGTGAACGTCATCGTCGAAGGTGGCGCTGTGGGGTTGGTCGCCTTCAGCCTGCTGTGCTTCGTCACCATGACGTTCCAGCTCTCGCTCACCCGGATCAAGGAAGTGCGCGCGGAGGCGGCGCTGCTGCTCTCGTTGATGGCCTTTCTTCTCGTGGACGCGATGACGGCGGACATGATGGCCGCCAGCGCGAATGTGGCGTCGATCTGGTTGTTCCTGATTGTTGCGTGGACTTGTGTGGTCAGCGGTAAACCAGTGCAGCGGCACAAGCGTCATGGTGACGATCAGGTTCCCGTTGCCACGGTGAGCTAGGTCTCGCAGCCGGGAGCTAGGACCGCCTTGCCGTCTGTGACCATGACCTGCGGTCCAGCCCTGAGGGGGGCACATGCGCAAGCGATTCCTAGCCGCCGCGACGGCGTGCTTAGGACTCTCGGTTCTGCTTACTCCACCCCTGTCGGCCATGGCCGACACCACGCCCGGCGCGGGCGAGCCCGCCACGGTCACCGCCGATCCCCTCCCGACCTGGCAGACCGACGGGGTCGTGCTGGCGATGGAGATCGTCGATGGAGTCGCCTACGTCGGCGGTAACTTCGACCACGTCCGCCCGCCAGGCGTGCCCCGAGGTGGCGCCGGTGAGGTGGAGCGGACGGGCCTGGCGGCCTTCGACGCCGCTACGGGAGCCCTCCTGCCTTGGTCACCGGTCGCCACCAGTCCCGTCTTCACTGACGACGTCGTTCAGACGGAGTGCGACAACCTGGGGAACAACCAGTACCGATGCGACACGGTCTGGGAGATCAAGGCCTCGCCTGACGGTTCCACGCTCTACGTCGCCGGCGACTTCGGCAAGATCGACGGTCAGCGACGCAACCGCATCGCCGCGTTCGACACCGCGACGGGGGCGCTGGACCCGGACTTCGCCCCTTCGCCGAACAGCCGCGTCAGGGCGCTGGCGGTCTCGGCGACCACTGTTTTCGCGGGGGGCCACTTCACCGAGGTCAACGACGTGACCAGGACCAGGCTGGCCGCCTTCAACCGTAGTGACGGCGCGCTGCTGTCATGGGCGCCCACCGCGGACAAGCGCGTCATGGCGATGGTGCTCGCCCCGAGCGGAGGCCGGCTCATCGTGGGGGGCGACTTCAACCGCATCAACAACGTGTGGCAGCACGGCCTGTCCGCCGTGAACGTCAGCGACGGCTCCAAGGGCACGTTCCTCAGCAACGACATCCCCTACAACAACGCCAACAACCGCTCCTGGGTGACCGACCTGGTCTCGGACGGAAGTCGCGTCTACGCCAGCGCTGACGGCGTGGGGACCTTCGACGGCCGTCTCGCCGTGAATCCCGACACCGGCGCACGCATCTGGATCAACAACTGCCAGGGCGCGACCCAGTCGATCTCCGTGATGGACGGTGTCCTCTACAGCGGCAGTCACGCGCATCGCTGTGACATGCAGACGTACTACGAGGGCAACGGCTTCCCCGAGACCCGGCCGCATCGCCGTTTCCTCGCCGAGCCCGCGAACACCGCCGCCGGAACGAAGCAGAAGATCCTTCACTGGTTCCCGAACGCTCAGCCTGGAACGCGCTACCCGTTCGTCCAGGGCCCCTGGACGATGGCGAACGACGGCACGTACCTGTGGGCGGGCGGCGACTTCACCGAGGTCAACGATGTTCCGCAGGAGGGTCTGACCCGGTTCACCACCCATGATGTCAGCCCGGACGTGAACGGCCCCGTCCAGACCAACTTCCAGGCGCCCACAGCGGTGGCCAACGGGGGCGGCAAGGTGACCGTCAAGTGGGGTGCCACCTGGGATCTGGACAACCGTAAGGTCCGCTACGAGGTCGTCCGCAGTGACGGGGCGGTGGTCTGTACGGCAGAGGCCAACACCGTGTTCTGGACGTTGCCGAATATGTCGTGTGTGGACTCCAGCGGAGTACCCGGATCGGTTTACAAGTACCGGGTGCGTGCCATCGACCCGCACAATAACCGAATCTCCAGTCCGAGTTCGCCCGACGTCACTGTGACCTGATGGCCGACTATTTGTCATTCTGGCCAGTGGTATCGCTGTCCGTAATTCGTTTGAGATGACCTGAAGGCGGTCGGTCGCGACGCTGTGGCCGGCCGCCGGTCAGGGCTGGTGGACCATCGACGACCTGGTCAAACGTCGAACGCTTCTGTCAGTGGCAATCCGGTATGGATTGTTATCAAATGCCGCAAGAAGTTTTTGTCTACCTATATTACGATTCGCATCCAGCGTGACCCGTGGGGGGCGCGTTATGTCGTTCGGGATGTAGGTAGCTCGTGATCAAAGCACTCTTATCGAGGACCGCCATCGCGGTTGTCTCACTCATGACCGCGACGCTCGTCGCACTGCCCGGCCACGCTGATATCGATCCTGAGCAGGGGACTCCGGCAACGGTGAGCGCCGACGCCCTGCCGACGTGGCAGATCAACGGCGTCGTATGGAAGATGGCGACCGTCGGCAACACCGTCTACGCCGTCGGCAGCTTCTCCAGGGCCCGACCTCCAGGCACCAGCCCCGGCTCGCCGCAGGAAGTGGTCAGGTCGAACATCCTGGCCTTCGACATCACCACCGGGAACCTTCTGCCCTTCAACCCCGCGCTCAACGCACAGGCCAGGACCATCGCGGTGGCACCCGACCAGTCCAAGATCTACGTCGGTGGCGACTTCACCACGGTGAACGGCCAGCCGCGCAACCGCGTGGCCGCCTTCGACGTCGCCACCGGAGCCTTGGACGCGAGCTTCGCGCCGTCGGTGGGCAATGTGGTCAGGGCACTGGCGGTGTCCGCCTCCACGGTGTACATCGGCGGCGCGTTCTTCAACGTCAACGGTGCGACGAGGTCCCGCCTCGCCGCCGTCTCCCGCGCGAATGGCACGCTCCAACCCTGGGCGCCGACGACCGACGACGAGGTCTTCGCCCTCCTGATGTCCCCTGACTCCAGCCGAGTCATCGTGGGCGGCAAGTTCCAGGCGCTGAACGGCGCCACCCGGGTCGGCATCGGGGCGCTCGACCCGGTCACCGCAACGTCACTGCCGTGGAACAGCAATCCGATCCCCGCGCGCCAAGGCAGCAACTACTCGATGACCTACGACTTGGCGACGGACGGGACCAACGTCTACGCGGCGGCCGACGGCGAAGGCTGGCACTGGTTCGACGGGCGCTTCGCGGTCGAGCCCAACACCGGTGACCTGCTCTGGCTGGACAACTGCTACGGCGCGTCCTATAGCGTCTTCCCGATCGACCAGGTGCTCTACAGCGTGGGCCACGCGCACGACTGCGCATCGCTCAGCGGGTTCCCCGAGGTCTCGCCCACGCGCTGGCAGAGGGCGCTCGCCACGACGATCTATCCCACGGGCAACGACCCCACGCCGCCGTCGAACAACAGCCAGTACAGCGGCCAGCCGGTGCCGACGCTTTTGCACTGGTATCCCACCGTCAACGCCGGCAGCTACACAGGGATGAACCAGGGCGGGTGGTCGCTGTCGGGCAACTCGCAGTACCTCGTCATGGGCGGCGAATTCACCACCGTCAACGGCACGGCACAGCAGGGTCTGACCCGCTTCGCCCTCAAGGCCAACGCCCCCAAGGACTCCGGCCCCCTCGCCTCGTCCACGCTGACCCCGACCGCCGTCTCGCTCACCGCCGGCTCCGCCAGAGTGAGCTGGCAGGCCACCTGGGACCGTGACCACGAGAAGCTGAAGTACCAGATCCTGCGAGACGGCGGCTCCACCCCCGTCGGCGAGATCGAGCAGAAGTCGAACTTCTGGACGTTGCCCTCGCTCGGATTCATCGACACCGGCCTGACACCCGGATCCACGCACACCTATCGGATCCGCGTCGTCGACCCGTCGGGCAACACCGTGGGCAGCGCCACCTCCGCGCCCGTGACGATCGCCTCGTCAGGCTCCATGAGCGCCTACGCGCAGGAAGTGGTGGCCGACGGCGCCGCCCACTACTGGCGGATGGGCGAGGCCGGCGGCGCACTGGCCTACGATCACGCGGGATTCCTCGACTCCACAAGAGAGGCAGGAGTCGGCCACAACGTCCCGGGCGCGATCAACGGCGACACCGACACGGCCGCGCCCTTCAACGGCTCGGGAACCGGCTTCACCAAGACGCTGTCCATGGAGAACGCGACGACCAGCTTCACCATCGAAGCCTGGGTCAAGACCACCACGACGAGCGGCGGGAAGATCGTCGGATACGGCAACGCGGCAACAGGAGCGAGCTCCAACTACGACCGTCACGTCTACATGGACAACGCCGGCCGCATCTGGTTCGGCGTCTATCCCGGCGGAGTGCGTACCGTCAACAGCACCTCCGCCTACAACGACGGCCAATGGCATCACGTCGTGGCCACGCAGGGGTCGGGCGGCATCGCCCTCTACGTGGACGGTCGTCGGGTCGGCCAGGACGGCGGCACCACGGGCGCGCAGCCGTACGGCGGATACTGGCGCATCGGCGGAGACAATCTGAACGGCTGGCCCGCACAGCCGGCCAGCAGCTATCTCGCCGGCGAGATCGACGAAGTGGCGATCTACCCGACGGCCCTGTCCATCACCAAGGTCAACGAGCACTACACGCTCAGCGGGCGAACCAGCCCGATCCCCCCGCGACCATCGGACAGCTACGGCAGGGTTGTCTACGACGACGCGCCCAGCCTGTACTGGCGTCTCGGCGAGGCGAACGGCTCGGTGGCGGCCGACGCCGGCCAGAACGTCACCCCGGGCACCTACACCCCGACGGGTGTCAGCTATGGGCAGCCCGGTGCGGTCGCCGGCACGAGCAACACCTCGATCACGGTGAACAACGGCCGGGTCATCTCGACCGCCTCGGTGAGCAACCCGACGACCTACTCGGCCGAACTGTGGTTCAAGACCACCACCACGAGTGGCGGCAAGCTCGTCGGCTTCGGCAACTCGAGCAACGGCACGAGCTCGAATTACGACCGCCACGTCTACATGACGAACAACGGCAAGCTCACCTTCGGCACCTACACCGGCGGGTTCAACCTCATCACCACGCCGGCCGCCTACAACGACGGTCAGTGGCACCATGTGGTCGCCACCCAGGGGTCTGGAGGCATGGTCCTGTACGTCGACGGTGCGTCCGTCGGCACCAATCCGCAGACCAACGCGGAAGGCTACTCCGGCTATTGGCGTGTCGGAGGCGACAACCTGAACGCGTGGCCGTCGCGGCCTTCGAGCGACAACTTCGCCGGTTCCCTGGACGAGGCGGCCGTCTACTCCACGGCGCTCACCGCCGCGCAGGTGGCCGAACACTGGCAGAAGGGGACAGGCTCGGGACCCGCCAACCAGGCGCCAACCGGCTCGTTCACCGTGACCTGCGAAGCCCTGGAGTGCACCTTCGACGGCACCGCATCCAGCGACTCCGACGGCACGGTCGAGGGGTACGCGTGGACCTTCGGCGACGGTCAGAGTGGTACAGGGGCCACCACGACACACACCTATCCGGTCGCGGGCGACTACCCGGTCACGCTCACCGTCACGGACAACGACGGCGCCACCGGACAGGACAGCGATGTGGCGGTTCCCCGCCCAGAGGACAACCCTCCGTCCACTCTCGCCGCTGACGCCTTCACCCGCACGGCCAGCGGCTCGCTGGGCACCGCCGACACCGGAGGCGCCTGGACCCTTCTCGGCGGCACCGCGAACTTCTCGGTCGACGGAACCGCGGCCAAGATCAACCTTCCCGCGACCACGGCAGGTCCCAGGGCCTTCCTCGACGCGGTGTCGAGCGCGGACAGCGATGTCACCTTCAAGGTCGCGGCCGACAAGGCTGGGACCGGCAACGGCACGTACATCTGGGCCGTCGGCAGAAGGGTGAGCGGTCAGGGCGAATATCGAGCCCGCATTCGCCTCCTGCCCACGGGTGTCGGTCTGGCTCTCACGAGAATCGCGGCGCCGAACACGGACAACCTGCTGACCACGGAGCAGACGGTCCCCGGACTGACCTACGCGCCGGGGACCGTGCTGAAGGTCCGTCTCCAGGTGACCGGAACATCGCCCACCACCATCTCGGCGAAGGTCTGGGACCAGGCGACCAGCGAGCCCGGCGCATGGCAGGCGACGGCCACCGATGCCACGGCCGGCATGCAGGCGGCGGGAGGGGTGGGCTTCGCCACCTACCTGTCGGGTACCGCGACGAACCCGCCCGTGCTGCTCACCGTGGACGACTTCTCCGCCGTCAGCACGGCCGCAGCCCCGACCGCGGCGTTCACCGCCGGCTGTACCGGCCTGTCCTGCACGGTCGACGCCTCCGCCTCGACCCAGGGATCTGCGCCCATCAACTCCTACGTCTGGAGCTTCGCCGACGGCCAATCCGGATCAGGAGTCACCGCTCAGCACACCTATGCCCAGGCCGGCACCTACCGGATCACCTTGACGGTGACCGGAACGGACAACCGTACGAGCGTCGCCACACAAACGGTGACCGTCCCCTGACCGACATCCCCGCGTACGGCTTGTGCCTTCGATC